>JAEWWW010000012.1 GCA_023396215.1 Bacillota bacterium
CGTCCCCAATCGATTGCAGCGTGGTTCTCAAAAGCTCTTTTTCCTGCAGCAGCTCTTTCCAGTAGCGCTCCTTGTCGGTCACATCGAAGAGGATGGCATAGAGCAGCCTGCGCCCCCCCTCGGTAATAAAGGAGGCGTAGACGTCCAAAAGCCGTATCTCGCCGCTTTTAAGGCGGAAAGGAGCGGAGGAAAACATGGCGTCCCCGGTCAATTCAGACTGGTACCTTTGGGCCACTATGTCGGCGGGGAGAAGGTTGAACTCCTGCGCGGAGTGCCCCAGCATCTCTTCTCTGGTGTGGCCAAAATAGTTCAGCATGGCGGGGTTTACATCCATAATTTCTCTTGTTGCCGCGTCTATCACAACCATGAGGGCGCTGTGCTGCTCAAACATGGCCTGCAGCCGCCGCGCCAGCACTTCGTTACTCTGCTGCTGCTCCTCCAGCCTTTTTTTGCTGAGGACAAACAGCATAAAGATGACCCCCGCCGCTGTGGCGGTAATGATGATAGCCCCCGTACTGGTGCGCACCACGTCGCTGAAAATATTCGCCGAGCGCAGCAGCACATCCGCCCCCCGCACAAAAGAAACCAGATGCCAGCCGCCATACTCCAGCCGGTCGGCCGACGCATAGTAAACCTCGCCGTGGCGGAGGAAGGTGGTGCTGTCCATCTCGGGGCTGCTGATAATCGCCGAGATGCGGTTAACCTCCGCCTCTGTCAGGTCATAGGCATATAAAACCGAAAGCAGGTTTCCCTCCCGCCCCGGTTCAAAGGTGTTGAATAAAATCTGCCCGTCGGCGGTGATGAGGCTGCACAGCACGTCCTGATAGACGGCGCTCTCACCGATATCGGGGAGAAGGTCGTCGGCCGCTATGCGGGTGTAAAATGCGCCGGTTGCTTCGCCGCCTTCCCGCAGCCCAAGGAGGATAGGAAGATAGTATTCCCCCAGAGAGGGGTCGTAATGAACATTGCCCACCACCGTTTCGCCCCGGACCAGCCGCGGAAGGGCTTCGGCTGCATCGTCAGGCGAGAAAAAAGAGGATGGCTCCGCCCGCAACTGCTCCATCGTGCTGTACTCGACGATATAAACAGGGTTTGCGGCGTTTCTCTGCTCTAAAAAGTCCTGCGGCCCGGCGCTTTCGGTAAGATGGAATATAGCCTCCGCCGTCTTTATGGCTCTGCCCGCATCCTCGATGGCCCTGTCAATCTGGGCGGCATTTTGGTGGGTATGAACGTTCAGGCTGCCGGAAATCAGGCTTGCGAACTCTGTATCCAGCCGCTGCTTTTCATGAAGGAAAAGCAGCGTGATTGAGGCCGCAAAGGCAAGGCCGCATAAAATCAGCACCAAAACCGTCTTTTTTCGCAACAGGAACGCGCCCTTTTCAAGCTTTCCCAAATGACATGCCCCCCTTATCAGACCTCTGTGGGCCGATTTATGGTAAGAGGTAAGCTTTATCGGGCAAATTGAGGCGGGTACCCCGCTCCAACCGCCCGATAAAGCCGCTTACGGAAAATTATCCAACCCCCTGTTTGCCGGTGATACAGCATCCCCGGCCCGTTGGGCTTAGGGACTTTCTTAAAACTCCAAACTCTTGGCAAATTCTACTGAAACCGGCATCTGCCGCGTTCAAAATCCTCGGAATACATGCAGTATTCCTGCGCCTTTTGCCTTGTAGCCACTTGTTTTCAGCGAATTTTCCGGCGGCTTTCCGTTTTAAGAAACGCCCTAGTATTTCTCTATGCTGAAAGCGGCTTCGGCCAACGGCTCCTGAAAAGCTGGCAGCTTATGCGGCGAAAGCGCCGCCCGCGTCTCCCCTGTCAGGCTATCCTCCAGCGTAAACTTGCCAACCTCCTGATGCAGGGTGGCGGCCTGTGCCGACATCTCCTCGCTGGTGGCCGAATTCTCCTCGGCGGTGGCGGCATTGGTCTGCACCACCGACGAAACCTGGGAAATCCCCTCCTTGACCTGCTCGATGGCTTCGGTCTGCTGGATAGAGGCTTCCTCGATTTTCTGGAAGCTTTCATTTACCTTGACGGCTGTCGCCCCCACCTCCTGTAGAATCTGCGCGGTTTGGGCGGTCAGCTCGGTTCCTCTGGCCACCATATCAACCGAGCTCTGGATGAGCTCCCCGGTTTGTCCGGCAGCTTGAGCCGATTTTGCGGCCAGATTGCGCACCTCGTCGGCCACAACGGCAAAGCCCTTGCCTGCCGCGCCTGCCCGGGCCGCTTCAATGGCGGCGTTGAGCGCCAGAATGTTGGTCTGAAAGGCGATATCTTCAATCACTCTGGTGATATTGGCAATCTCGTTGGAGGAGTTATTGATGTTCTCCATGGCGCTGGCCAGTTGCTGCATCTGCTCGTTGCCCGCCTGAAGGCCTGTGCTGGCCTCCTCGATATACTGTGCCGCATCCAGCACGTTGGTCAGGTTTTCGCCCGCCTGCACCGCAATCTGCTCAATGGTGGAGCTCAGCTCCTGCACCGTGGCGGCCTGCTGGGTGGAGCCGGAAGCAAGGGCCTGCGCCCCGCTTGCCACCTGAGAGGAACCGGCGCTGACCTGCCCTGCGGCAGCGTCGATGGCATGCAGCGTGTGGTTAAGCGACACCGAAAGGTCGGTGAACGCCTTACGAATAGAAGCGAACTGCCCCACATAATCCTCTTTGAGGCGGATGCGCATATCCCCCGCGGCCATGTTTTCGAGGGCGAGGGTAATTTCCCTGATATAGGCGATATACCGGCGCAACTGCACAACGGTGCGGTTGATGGCGTCTGCCATCTGGCCGGTTTCATCGCGGGAGCCAACCTGCGCCGTGACCTCCAGATTGCCCTCGGCAATCTGGTTGGCGGTTTTGGTCAGCGCCTTGATGGGGGCGGCAATCTGGCGCGACAGCACCAGCAGCAGGATGGCGATAATGGCGACGGCGATGGCAGAGGTGCTCAGCATCGCGGTGCACACATCAAAGAACGCCTGATTAAATTCCGCGTTAGGCAGGCCGGTGGCCACCATCCAGCCGGTGTTGCCCACCTGCGAAACATAGCCATGGCTCAAAAGACCGTGGGAGGTATATTGCAGGCTGCCCTCTGTCTTGGAGAGCATGGCCTCTTTAATATCCTCCGACATGTCGGCTTCGGAGATGTTGAGGTTGATGTTTTCGGCCGCAGGGTGGTAGATGACCTGACCCTCGCCGGTGGTGAGCACATAGAAGCCGGTTTCGCCAAGGGTGTAGCCCTGAATGGTGGTCGACAGCCCCTCCAGCGAAAAATCCATACCGACCGCGCCGATAATCTCGGACGTACCCTCCTTGAACACCGGGGCCACCACATTAACAATCTGCTGCCTGGTGACGCTGTCCTCCTAGGGCTCGGTTAAAATGGCGGCCTTGGCGCTGCTCATCTCGATGAACCACGGGCGCTTCTGGATATCCCAGTCGCCGGCCAAAAGGTACCCGTCGGCCTGCACAAGCTGGCTGGAGTCTACGTCCGCAATCCAAACCGCCATGGCCGTGG
Organism: Bacillota bacterium; assembly: GCA_023396215.1. Classification (GTDB taxonomy): domain Bacteria; phylum Bacillota; class Clostridia; order Oscillospirales; family Ruminococcaceae; genus Heteroruminococcus. The sequence goes on from JAEWWW010000012.1 coordinate 3,502, forward strand.
CGCTGTTTGCACTCTGCACGTTTTCCAGCGTGCGCTTCAGCGAAGGAAAATCGACGTACTCGTCAATCTTGACGCCCGGCTGGATATTGTTCAGCAGCGCCTCCAGCTCTGCGCTTTCGGCGATGGTCTTGACAATCTCAAGATGGGTGGAAAAGAAATTTTTGATGTCACTCGAGGCCGCCAGCGACCGGGCGCTCAGCTCCTTGGTGGTAAGCTCGGTTACGGTGGAGCTGACGATGGTGAGTATTACAAAGCAGACCGCCAAAAATATCAGAATGATAGGCCCTCCGATAGAGGTAAGGATTCGGGAAGCCAGCGTTTTAAACCCTTTTGCAGATAAGCTCGAGCCTTTTGGGGCCCCTTTGTCTTTGCGCATTTTGATATCCCCTCTGCTTCTATTTATTGATTTTCGCACCAACTTATTTGCATTTTCTCAGATAAAACGGCGTTTACCTGTTTCAGGATGCTATATCATATACTATATCGGTTAAATCACGGTAAAATCAAGCTTTTTCGACAATATTTTACAAAAAAATTTGTTTGATTGACTAATAGATGGGATTCTGTTTTATTCATAATTCTCAAAATTGTTCCGATTGGCCCCCATGTGGGTGCGCGGCACATCCCCCGCGCGGGCACGGCGGCGGCAAAATGCCCGGCGAAGCAAATGGCTTGCTTCGCCGGGCATGGTGATTGCTATGTGGGGTGCGGGCCGATGACCGAGTTGGTGTACCCCATATCGGCCAGCACAGCCATGATATGGCTCTCCTGCACGGCGGCGCTTCCCTGCGCGGCTGCGAGAACATCTTCCCATCTGATGGGGTAGAAAGCGCCCAGCTTCTCGACAATCTGCCGCTTTTGCTTTTGGCGCTGCGCCAGCGTGGCGCTGCAGAACCGGGTAAGCGCCTCCGGCCTTTGCCAGCTTGGAGTGGTCGGCCAGAAGAATCGCCTTTTGCGCCCGCACAATCATCATCCGCTTGGCTTCGATTTCATGGTGGCTGCTGTCGGCAATCTTGTTGCCCATCGATATGCCGGCGCAGGAGAAAAACGCCTTGCTGGGGTAGTATTCCTCGGCGATTTTCAGAGTGCCCGCCCCATGCACCGAAAGATTGCTGGGGTTAAAAACGCCCCCCAGGCAGATCATCAGCCAGTTGTGGTTGGCGTATTTGGTGGCCTCCACAAGAAAATTGATGGAATTGGTGAGGATGGTAATCTTCTTTTAGGCGGGGATATACTGGGGCAGGTGCAGAAGGGTGGAGCTGTTGTCCACAAAGATGGTGTCCCCGCTTTCGATGAAGAACGCCGCCTTTTGGCAAATCTGCTTTTTTCTTCTATGTGCCGGATGCCCCGAATCTGCACAGGGAACTCTCTGGTTTGCGTCGCGGATATGGTCGCCAGCACCGCGCCGCCATGTGTGCGCTTAAGTACTCCCTGACGCTCCAGGTGGCCAAGATCCCTGCGAATCGTTTCCCGGGAAATTTAAAAATGATCCGCTAAGTTGTTGACGTTGATACTGCCGTCCTTTTCCAGCAGGCGCAGTATCCATGCTTTCCGCTGCTCAGTATACATTCAGGTTCACGCCGGGTATTGCAGTCCTATTGCTTGTTCTGTGACCATTTCTGTTTGAATTTTACCATTTCATACGAGTAGATTCCATAGGCTGCTCCTGAACATGCGGATTTTGCCCTGAACATTAACGGTCACAAGGCCTGTACTTCGACCCATTGCTGTTTTTGACTGCTCTCAAAAATCTTGTCGCACAGCACCATTTCGTGCCACCCGTCTGCCGCTGTGGCAAAGTCGCGGGGGGCGTTTGGGTTATCCAGGCTGTTGTATACCTGTGTAAAGCACTGCTTAAAGGCGTCGGGGAAGCCCTCCTGATGCCCGATGGGGTATGCCACAAGCTCGCGGCTGTCGGGGTGGACGGTGGCAAAGCCTTTTTCAAGCACCTCGCAATAGCTGTCCTTGTTGCCAAGCACCAGTTGGTTGCACTTTTCGCTTCTCCACTGGGCGGATTTTTTGTAGCCGCCGATGAGAACGTCGATGTCTACCGATTTGCCCGCGATGACCTGCGAGAAGAAGGCGCTGCCCTTGGCCCCCCGGGAAGCGGAACATGACGCTGGCGCAGTCCTCGGTGCTGATGGGGATGTTCTCGTAGTCGTCCTCGCTGAACTTTTCGGTGGAGCAGGCCACCACGTTCTTTTTGGGCTTTTTGCGGGTGGGATGAATGATGCTGAAATCGGCGCAGACATGGGTAATCTTCTGCCCGCTCACAAACTCCACAAGGCCCATCCAGTGGGAGCCTATATCGGTCACCACCCGGGTTTTACCCGATTCCTCGGCGCTCAGGCGCCAGCTATAATCGGTTTCGTACAAAAGCCAGTCCTGCGTGCAGGTGCCGGTGATAGAGAACACGCCGCCCAAATCGCCGTCCTTGATGACGTTGCGCAGATGGTGGGCCATGGGGTAAAAGCGGTTGTGGAAGTTCAGCGCCATGGTCAGGCCGGTTTCCTCCACCTTGCCCACCAGCAGCTCGGGTTCCTGCGCGGTGGTGGTCATGGGCTTTTCGCAAATCAGGTCGACGCCGCGCTCCAGAGCGTACATGGCAATCTCAAAATGGGTGTTGTTGGGGGTGCAGATGTGCACCACGTCCAGCTTCATCGAATCAATCATATCCTTGTTTCCGTTATTTGGCGATGTTCTTTTTGGCCTTGATTTTGGGGGCGCGGTCGATAAGCCCTTCACATGCGCCATGGGATATTTTCCAAAGATACAGGCTTGCCACGGTTGCGTAGGGTGAATACCGCCGTTTGTATTTCGCAAACAGCTCCGGCGTAATTTCTCTGTGGCGGTACAGCATACGCAGGCCCCGCAGGATTGCCATATCACCCCAGCTGATGACGTCCGGGCGCCGCATGGAAAATATCATCAGCATTTCCGCCGTCCAAACGCCAATTCCCCTGATCTGGCTTAGCCTCTTGCAAACGTCGGAATCGGACATGGTTTGAAGCTGCTCCAAATCCAAGCTCCCATCCACAACGCCGTCGGCAATTTCCTTGATGTAAACGGCCTTTCGCATGGAGATGCCGCACCTTTGCAGCTCCTCTGCAGGGATAGAGGCTATGTGCGCCGGCAATACCGGCTCGAATAGGGTCTGAAACCGCAGCCACACCGTTTCTTGTGCCTTGATTGATATCTGCTGCCCAATGATGGAATTGACAAGCGCCATGAACAGATCGGGAATCACCTCATGGTACACATGCCCAATTTCATCTATCGCTTTTCCCAAGGCGGAATCCTTCGCCTTTAAGTAGGCGATTTCTTTTTCTCCATACTTAAAATACTGCGTTTCGCCCACGGTGCAACCTTCCCATCCTCTGTTTGATTATTGGCCATACAAAGCATCGCTGCCTGCCGGGGCTTTCTGCCGGTTCTGATTGGTACGGGTTTTTCGTCCAAAAGGCGATACAATCCATATTTTCAGGGGATAGGTCAATCCGGCCCAAGCGGTTGGGGTTGCGCGGGTTGGGGATCAGGAAATGCCCCTCCGCCAGCCTGTTCATAAGCCCCTCCGAATAAAAGGCCGGTATATCCGTTCTCCGGCCTGCCCTGATTGTCATTCAGAGCGCCGTGCCTTTCGCCGGCACAAAAAACCGGGACATATCTACGCCCTCCAGCTCCAGCAGCTTTACTTTGATATCAATGCCCCCCGCATACCCTGTCAAGCTCCCGTTTGAGCCGACTACCCTGTGGCACGGGATGATGATGGAGATCGGATTATGCCCCACTGCTCCTCCGACCGCTTGGCTTGACATACTTTGTTTGCTCAGCTTCGCGGCCATTTTCTTTGCGATGCCGCCGTAGGTAATCACTTCACCGTAGGGGATGCTGCACAGGATTTCCCATACCCCTTGCCGAAACGCGCCGCCAATGGGTGCAAGCGGTAATTCGGAAATATCGGGCTTTTCCCCTGCAAAGTATCTGTCCAGCCACTTTTTTGCCGTGTCAAACAGCGGAATGTCGTTGTTTTCTATCATGGCTTCGGGTATGGTATTCCCGTGGTACTTTTGCCCCTCTGTCCACAAGCCGACAAGGTTTTCACCATCGCAGGCAAGTGTGAGCAGGCCCACGGGGGACGGGTGCGTTGTGCAATAGTACATTTTGCGCCTCCTTACAATGCATTCCAAAGGTTCACGGTAGCGTAGCTGCGCCACGGCCTCCACGCCTCCGCCATCTTCAACAGCTCTTTTGGCGTGTGGGGTGCAAGGGCCTTTTTGATACCGGCGTCCGTTTCCAGAAAAGCATCCGGCCATTCCATTGCCCGCATCGCGATATACTGGGCTGTCCAGCTCCCAACCCCGCGAATCGCCATCAGCTTTTTCATTTCATCCTCCGGTTGGGCCGGGAGGTCGAAATCAATCTCCCCCTCGACAAATGCCCGCGCCAGTTCATGGATGGTTTTCGCCCGTGCCGCAATAATCCCCAGCGGGCCTAAATGATTTTCAATCGGTCCCTCCAGCGCCGTGATATCCTCCGGGGAAGGAAACGCGTGAGTCAGTCCCTCTACCCCAGTTTGGACGGGTGTACCGAAGGCCTCCACCACCCTTGCGGCCAACGTGCCGGCTGCTTTCACGGTAATCTGCTGGCCCAATACCGCCCGCACCGCCATTTCAAAGGCATCGAAGCAGCCGGGCAAACGGGTGCCTGAAACACAAAGACCTGGGCGTATCCCGTTCATGGAGGAGAGCGTTTCATAAATTGCGTCGGGGTCGCAATGCAAATCGAACAGACGCCGCACCCGTGCTAAAATCTGGGGTAGTACAGGTAATAGGGATTCGCTCACTGTGACGGCTAAAGCATCTTTTTTGCGATGGCGTCCTACCCGCAGCCAGCCATAAATGTGCGTACCCTCTGGAGTGACAAAATGGGCGGTACGCCAGTATTCACCGCCGCGAACAGCATCGACTCCGGCGATTGCACGGGCCGCAAGAAAACCCAACATTTCTTCCCAGCGGTAAGGGGGGCGATACCCAAGTGCCAGGGTAATGTCGCTGCTCTGCTTTTTTTCCTCTGACATTCGTTTCCGCAAAGCCGTTGGCGAAAGGTTGTAGTGCTTTTTGAAAACATCATTGAAGCGTCGCAGGCTGCCAAACCCCGCGGCCATCGCAACATTCAGCACCGAAAGGTTGGTATCGGTAAGCAGATTTTTTGCAAGAAGAAGCCTGCACGTTTGCAGGTACTGAACCGGCGAAACATTGTATTCCGCTGTAAATACCCGCCGCAGATGCCGGTCTGTACAGCGCAGACGCCCAGCCAGTTCCTTCAGGCTCTGTCCACTGCCACAGTTCTCTTCCAGCATCCTTGCCGCCCTGTAAACCAAGTCTGCGGTTGCGTCCACCTTTGAAGTGCCGGGAGCAAGCTCCGGCCTGCATAGAAGGCAGGGGCGATAGCCGGCCTGTTCTGCCTCTGCCGCCGTGGAATAAAACGTGCAGTTTTCTTCTTTGGGCTGCCGCGCTTTGCACACAGGGCGGCAGTATATTCCGGTGGTTGATATGCCAACAAAGAAACGTCCGTCGAAGCGGGCGTCTTTTGCCTTAAATGCCGCATATAGACTGCTGCTGTTTTGCAACTCATCGCCTCCTTTGGTGGCCACAACTACAGTATATCATAATCACCGCAAAAGTCTGGCTGTTTTCGGACCTGATTTTTTAACAGGTCCAATCGACGTACTATTACCGCCTTACACCGGTATGATTTGAACGGTCATCAGGACATAGCGAAAAGAGCAGGCTGATTTTCACACACGGGGTCGGCCTGCTCTATAAATTTGAAGTTACCGATTTCGTTTATCTTTCAAGTGTAGTTTTAGTTTAGGAACTTAAAACATTTCACAGGGGTCTGGCTCAACTTGTAACAATTTGATGCATAAGCTGTGCAAGCTTACAAAATCTTGAGACTTCTATTATTAGAATAGCAAAGTAAATTGTCGACTGAATATTTACTTTGCTATTCCACGCTTTTCAGCGCCTCCACCATGTTAATGCGGTTAAGAGTATGATTTGTCATCCAATTGACCGTCACTGCAAAGCATAAGGTAATGACCACCGAAATCAAATAGCTGGCAGGCTCTATGTGCACCGCAAAATAGATAGACGGCATTTTAAGCGCAGCGGTAAGAAAACCGCTTATAAACCGGCCCAACGGCAACCCCATGAGGATTCCTGCCACAGTGAGAATCATCGTTTCTTTGTTTACATATTGATGCACTTCGTTATCGTAGAACCCTAAGACTTTGATGGTGGCAAGTTCTCTTACCCGCTCTGAGATGTTGGTATTGGACAGTGTGAACAGCACCACAAACGCAAGGCCCCCCGCCATAGCGGTAATCAACAAGACCACTGCGTTAATCAGGTCAAAGCCAAAATCTCTCTTTAGCGCAGCAATGCTGACGGCAGAAAGCACAGAATCGTTATCCGGCAGTGCTTGCGCGTAAGCGATAGGGTCAACACAGGCATCCGACAAATGAGCAAGAACACCGTTGGGGGTATACTCGCCAAACATCGACTCATACAACCTCTGCGTCATATATACGTTATTGCCCAGATAGTTTTGCGCAATGCCGGATATTGTGGCATTGTGCTGCACAAGCGCCATATTCTGCACAAAAACGGTGTCACCCGGCTGGATGTTCAGGATTAAAGCCACATTCTGCGTAATAAAAACATCCTCGTCATTTAAATCAATCTTTTTGCCGTCGGGATTCATTATGCGAATATAGTCATCTATTGCTTCCCCATCGGGAATCACCATTAGCTGCACTTTTTCTGATTTTCCATGGGTATTTATCAGCTTAATGCTCTCAATGCGTAAGTTGAGGTAATCCTCAATGTTATCGTCGGCAGACAGCTGACGAACAAAGCTGTCATTTTTATCATCCTCGGCAACCGCCAGAAGGTCATATTGATAGATGTTTTCGTATTGTTTCGGCGCCAAATCCGAGATGGAATCCTTAATGGCAAAGCCACAAAGAATCAGGGCGGTGCAGCCCATAATCCCCCCGACTGTCATAAACAGCCGCTTTTTGTATCGGAATAGGTTGCGCACCGTAACCTTGTTCAGGAATTTGAGGCGGTTCCAGATGACCGGGACGCATTCTAAAAATATGCGTGATCCCGCCCGGGGCGCTTTGGGACGCATAAGGGTCGCGGGCATCTGTGCCAATTCATGGCGACAGGCAAGTACAGTTGCCCCCACGATACCAACCATAAACAAGGCAACTCCTCCCACGCCATAGGGGATATCAAAGCGCAGGTAATGCCAGGGAAGAGTGTAAAGCTCCTCCGCTAGGATAAAAGATATAAACTTGGGCATCAAGACAAAGCCAAACAGGTCGCCTAAAAGACCGCCCAACAGGCAGGCTAGCAAGGCAAACAGAATATATTTGTGATATATAGCGGCGTTGCTTAGGCCCAATGCCTTGTATGTCCCGATGAGCCCCCGTTCTTCTTCCACCATGCGTGTCATGGCGGTCAGGCTCATGAGTACCGCTACGGCCAGAAAAATCACAGGAAAGACCTTCCCTACCGCTTCAATAGAAGCAAGGTCACTGGTAAAACTGGAATAGCTGTCCAAAGAGGTACGATCCTGCACATACCACGTCGTCATGTTAATGTCAGCCAGTTCGGCATAAGCATCGGCCAGTTTTTGCCTTGCTTCCTCTTTTTTGTCGGCATATTCCAGTTCCTGCTCTCTTAATTCAGATTCACCGTCAGCCAATTCTTTTTTTCCGTCAATAATCTCTGCCCATGCATCGGCTATTTTTCTTTTTGCATCAATCTCCTCTGCATTCAGAGTAGCTTCGCCGTCGGCAAGCTCCGCCTTAGCCTTTCTCAACTCTGCCCATGCTTCTTTGATGTCCTCTTCTCTGGCTTCTATCATCTCGCGGGCAGAATGTATCTCTGCCTCCCCCATGGCCAGCTCTGCTTCGGCTTGGGTCAGCTGCTGCAAGGCCGCCGACTTTTGCTCTGTAAAGGCGCTTTTGCGGGCATCCAGCACCTGCTGCCCGCCGTTAATTTTGCCCATCCCCAGTGCAGCCTGCACAACCTGCGCAATAAGTGACGCATCGGTTTCCGGGCTTTGCCCTTGCAGCGCAGCGGCAAGGGCGGCGCTTTCGGCGGCGGTACCTGCTGCTATGTCACTGTCGTCCGCACCGGCTACTGCCAGAGCTGCTGATGCATTTACCAGTTCGCTCCATTCATGCTCGGGTAAACTACCGCCAAATGTGCTTTTAAGATGCAATATAGCGGCTTCCATCTGTATCCGTGCTTCATCCAACCGATGTTGAGCCTCATCCAGCTGCTCTTGGGCGGCGGCAAATTCCACCTCAGCCTGCTGGCGCTCTCGCGCAACCTGTTGTTTTGCCCTATTCAGCCTTTGAGCATTGGCTTCTAGTTCAGCTTTACCTTCTTCCAGTCTTGCCCTGCCGTCCCAGAACTCCTCCTCGGCATCTTCCAGTTCCTGCTTGGCACTTTCCAGTTCTGCACGTGCCTCTGCAATTTTCCGCTCCGCATCTTTTTGCTCGTCTATAAGAGTGGCTTCACCGTCGGCAAGTTCCCACCTGCCTTCAATTATTTCTTTCCAGCCATCTTCAAACTTTTTATCTGCTTCCGCAAATTTTTCGTCCATGGTGATTTCGGCATCGGTAATTTTAGTACGGACCTCTGTCAGGACAGAGTTATAACGCAATATTTCCCGCTGTACCTTGATGCGGTTTTCAATGCTGCCAACAGCGGTCTGTACCGCATTTTTATATTCATGTGAAAAGCTGTTCATCCCCTGGGTATCATCCAGAATGATATATACCACCGTGAAAATATCACTGTCGGCATCTGCCGCGGTGATAAAAAAAGTATAGTCAGCATTTGCAGTAGAGCGAAATGCATTTACATTACCATTGCCGCTGATGTCCCTCGGGTCGGTCACCACACCGGTAATGGTATAGGACGTATTGGCAAAGGTAGGCGTTTCCTCTGCCCAATTCATCTCCATATCTAAATCGATGTTATCCTTATCCGCGGAATCTTGTTTTTCTGTATCCGCCTGTGCCTTTTCACCGGTTGCCCCGCTGCCCTTTTCAATATCTTCCTCTATGGTGACCGTTTCGCCTATGGCTTTTCCGCTTGCGTCCAAATATTTGGAGGTGACGGCAATCTCGCCTTTTTCCGTCGGCAGTCTTCCGGAAATCAGATAAGGAGTGCTGAGC
>JAEWWW010000069.1 GCA_023396215.1 Bacillota bacterium
CCCCAGAGGGTTGCCCGAAACGCCCAGTATAAAGTTGCCGTTGGAATCCACCAGATTGCCTGCCGCGTCAAAGTTCATCATGCCCGCGCGGGTGTAGTAGATGTTGCCGTCGGCGTCTTGCACCTGAAAGTAGCCCTCGCCCGCAATGGCAACGTCCATGCCGTTGTCGGTCATCTGAAAGCTGGAACGGGTGTGGATAACGTCGATGCTGCCAATCTGGGAGCCGTAACCAATCTGGCTGGGGTTGGTGCCGCCCCGGTTGGCGGTGGCGCCGGAAGCGCCGTTGACTGTCTGATAATAGATGTCGCGGAAGGATGCGCGGCTGGCCTTGTAACCGTAGGTATTGACGTTGGCGATGTTGTTGCCGATAACGTCCATACGGGTTTGGTGGGCCTTCATGCCGGAAACACCCGAGTACATTGATCTTACCATTCTAACGCTCCTTTTTTAGGAGGTACCGCATCGGGCTCGTCTATCGTTCAGAGCCCAAACAAGCTTCCTGATAAGGTCCGGCTTATATAATTACGGTACCGTCGATGTTGGTGAATACGTTGCCGTCAAGCTCATCGCCGTTTACGGTGGTGATGACGGTATTGTTTTTGACGCTCACGATAAAGGCTGTTCTGTCCACCAGTATCAGCGTGTCGTTCAAGCCCTTTTGCTGGGCGAGGCGCACCCCCTGATTGAGGCGGTTCAGGCTGCTTTCCGAGAGCTCGATGCCTCTCTGTGCCACCCTTGCGGCCGCATGCCTGGAAAACTCGGGGCCGCTGTTGTGGCTGATTTTCTGCCGCAGTATCTCGTCAAAGGGAACCGCGCTGCCTGTGGCTGCCGTGCCTGTGGCGGCCGGGCGGGCTGTCGGCTGTGGCGCGCCGGTGACGATTGGCATAGAAAGCCGTTTAAAGTTAATATCGCTCATAATGGTTCTCTCCTGCCTGTGGTGATAAAGCCGGTTCAGACCTCGGTGGTGAAGATGGACTTGCCGTAAACCCACTCGTTGCCCGCCCCGTCGGATACCAGCACATTGGCGAAATAGGTGGTGCCGGGCTCAAGGCCGGTGAGGGTTTCGGTAAGCAGGTCTTTGCGCTGGGCATCGCCGTAGCGTGTGCCGCTCTTGACCTGTGCCACCGTGTCAAACTCAGGCGACTTGGAATAGTAGACGGTGTAGCGCAGGGCCGAGGCGATGTCATCATCGTCGGTTGCGGCGGGCCAGCTCAGGGTTGCGGCGGTCTGGCCAACCATATCGGGCGAGATGGTGAATCCCGAAGGGTCGATAGAGCTGCTTGTGCGGGTGGGGTTGTTAATCTCCATGATCTGGTCGAGGGTGTAGCTTTTACCGTCCACAAAGAGCTTGAAGTCGCCGCTGACCAGCGAGATTTTATCCACTGGGCCGGTGATTTTTTCAAGGTTGCCGCCCACCGAAAGCCTTGCGACGGTGACGTCCTTGCCCACCAGCGACATGAGGAAGTTGGATTTTGAGTAGTAGGCCAAATCCTGCATCTGCTGCATGGTGGCAAACTGGGCCATCTGGGTCAGGTATTGGGTGTCGTCCATGGGGTTCATGAAATCCTGGTTTTTCAGCTGCTCGACCATAAGCTGCAAAAAGCTGTCTACCGAGATGTTTTTTTCGCTGGGGTCGGCATAAACCGCGTCGATATAGCTACCGCTTGTGCCGCTGACGGCGGATACCGAATAATCGTCTGGCATTTGCTGCGCCTCCTTTCATTTTGGTGTCGTGTTGCCTGCCGCGCTAGACATAGCGGTTGAGTATACGGTAGCTTGCAACAAGCTGCTGATGCATCAGGAGGCTGCTGTCTGCGGCGAAGGGGTCGGCTTCCTCCAGATGCGGGTTGGCGCTGCCGCCGTGGTAAAAGGACCGCTGCTGCCTGCCGTCGTAGGCCCGGTCGTTTTGGTGGAAGAAGTTGAAGTCGGGGGAATTGCTGACCACCTCTTTGACCTCTGCGTTCAGCGGCCTGAGGGCTTCGCGCAAGCCGGAAAGCTCGCTGTTGAGCAGCCGCTGGGTTTGCAGGCTGGAGGTCAGGATGCTCAGTGTGGTTTTGCCGCCTTCGGCCAGCATCTTGACGGTGATTTCGCCCAAGCCTTCGGGCTTCAGCCGGATGACAAACTCGCTTTTGCCGTCGCCCAGATTGCGGATGATGCCGGTGGTTACCTGCCCCAACAGGTCGTTGCCTGACGCCGGGGCCGCTTCTGTTTTGGCAAGCTCTGCGCCAAACACCGTTCGGGGCTGTGCCGTGGCCGGGGCCTGCGCCGCTGCGCGTTGTGCGTCCACCTTTTTTTGCAGGCTGTCAATGTCCTGCTCCTGCGCCGCTTCCTTGGTTTCGGGCTGGGTTTTTATCAGGCGCTGGGCCTCGTTGACCGCTGTCTGGAAATTGGCCTGACTTTGCATCTGCTCCCCTTGCTGCGGGGTTTCGGCGGGTGTGGCCTGACTGCCGAGCAGCACCTCGAAGGGCTGTTGCTGCGGCTGCGCCTCCTGCTGTGGCAGAGGGTTGGCCGGTGTCGCTGCCTCCTGCAGCCGGTGGTCGTAAAGGATAACCGGGTGCCTCTCCGCACCGATGGCCTCTAGCAGGGCTTGCTCGTTGCCGCCGGATTGTATCAGCAGACTCGCCAGCTCGCCGGGGGGCAGTGCCAGCATCTGCGCCATCAGCTCGGCTGCCAATAATAGGCCCTCTTCGCTTTGGTCGTCCTCTGCGCCTGCCGCTGAAAGAAGCTGGGAAAGCGCCGAGAGATTTGCGGAGCTGCCCTGCCCTTTTCCGGAAAGCTGTTGTAAAAGCTGCTGGAAAAACCCGGGCTGGCCCTCCTGCTGGGGGTGCTGCACTGTTCCGGCAGAGAGGTCACGGGCAGTAATCTGTACCGCCGGGGCCGCTGCTGGAATGGTTGTTTGCATGGTTTCACCTCCTTTCCTGTCAGGGCTTTCTGAAAACGCCCTAATTATCTAAACATCGGATGATGCTTAAACCGGTGGGTTTTGAAGAGGCGGTTAAAGGGCAATCTGGCGCAGCGCCCGCTGGGTGTTGACCAGCTCTGCGATGGTCAGTTCCTCATTTTTGGCCTGAGCGTGGTTGTACTCCTCCCACTGCTTTTCGCGGAGTTTCTCCATGCCCTCCACCTCCTGGGTGATGGCCAGCACGACCCCTACCTGCCGCTGCACCGCAACCTCGGCCTGTTGCAGCTCGATGCGCAGTTGGCGCAGTTGGTGGCGGGTGTTATCCAGTTGAAAGCGGTGCCCCTTGATTTTTTCGGCGTCCACCGCTTGGCGGGTGATTTCTTGAAGCTCGCGGTTAATCTCGCTGAACTGCAACTCCAACCGCTGGATGCTGTCGGTAATCCGGCGCTGCTCGGTGCGCAATTGCATGAGCGTGTTTTTTTCTTTTTCCAGCAGCTGCTCCTTGTAGGCCAGCATTTTTTCAAGTGTAAACTCAAACTTTTTCATGAGGGTCCCCCCTTCTCAGGGTGATATATTGTCGCTTGCGGTACTCTATCCTACCGCCTGCTGCAGCAGGCTGACGGTATCTTCAAAGCTGAACTGCTCGTCCACCTGCTGCTGCAAAAAGCGGTTGAGTTCGCCGATGCGGCTGATGGCGTAATCCAGTTCGGCGTTGGTGCCCTGTTTATAAGCGCCGATGGTGATAAGGTCCTGATTGGTGTTGTAAATCGAAAGCAGGTTGCGCAGACGGCCCGCCGTGGCCTGCTGGTCTTTGCTGGTGATTTCGGTCATCAGGCGGCTGACGCTGGAGAGCACGTCAATGGCGGGGTAGTGGTTTTTGGCGGCGATTTTGCGTGAAAGCATAATGTGCCCGTCTATGATACCGCGCACGATATCGGATATCGGTTCGTTTGCGTCGTCGCCCTCCACCAGCACGGTGTAGATGCCGGTGATGGAGCCCCGCTCAAAGTTGCCCGAACGCTCCAGCAGCTTGGGCATGGCGGTGTAGATGGAGGGGGTGTAGCCCCTCGCCACCGGGGCTTCGCCGATGCTCAGGCCAATCTCGCGCTGGGCCATGGCAAAGCGGGTGAGTGAATCCATCATGAGCAGCACATCTTTGCCCTGGTCCCTGAAATATTCGGCGATGGTTGTGGCGGTGAGGGCACATTTGGAGCGCATCATGGCCGGTTGGTCGGAGGTTGCCACCACCAGCACCGAGCGCTGAATGCCCTCGGGGCCGAGGTCGCGGTTGATAAACTCAACCACCTCCCTGCCTCTTTCCCCCACCAGTGCGATGACGTTGATATCGGCCTTGACCTTGCGGGCAATCATACCCATCAGGGTACTTTTGCCCACGCCGCTGCCGGCGAAGATGCCCATTCTCTGCCCCTTGCCCATGGTGAGCAGGCCGTCGATGGCTTTGATGCCCAGCTCGATGGGCTCGCTGATGCGTGGGCGGTTCATTGGGTTGGAGGCTGTGCCGCCGATGGAGTAGTACTGGCTGCCGCCGATATCGCCCTTGCCGTCGATGGGGTGGCCCATGGCGTCCACCGTGCGGCCGATGAGCTGGTCGCTCATCCTTATTTTCAGCTTGCCGCCGGTGTTTTTTACAATGCTGCCGTAACCCACCCCCTCGATTTCTTCATAGGGCATCAGCAGCACCTTGTTTTCTTTAAAGCCGATGACCTCGGCGAGGATGGTTTTGCTTTTTTCGGCAAGTATGTGGCAGACGTCCCCGATGTTACTGGCTGAGCCGGTGGCCTCGATGGTCATGCCGACGATTTTATCAATCTTGCCCATCTGGGTGTAAAGGTTGCCCATCTTGACCGCCTGATGGTATTTTTGGATGTTCAAGACCTCTACCCCCTTTGGACGGTTTCTGCTTACAGGCTGCTTTCGGCCTGCACAAAGGCTTCGCGCAGGTTTTCAAGCTGGGTTTCCACCGAGGCATCTATAATGCCTTCGGGGCTGTCGATGATGCAGCTGCCGGGGGGTAGCGCCGCGGGGACGATATCCACCTGCTGCCCTGCCCTGCGGCCCTCCGCCATGGCCAGATGCTGCTTGAGGGCAGCGGCCAGACCGTGCGCCTCCTGCGAAATCTGTATCGACAGCCATGGGGACTGCTTCACCGAATCGGCGGCCGCCTTGACCAGCTCCAAAAGCTGGGTGTCGTCCTCCCCGATGCGCTTGTGCAGGATTTTGGAGGCAATCTCCAGCGCGAGCCATTTCAGCTCCTGCTCATACTGCTGGGCAAACTGGCTGTACTGCCGCCCGATGTCCTCAATCGAGGCGCTTGCCCGGTTAATGGTCTGGCGTATCTCCTGTGACAGCTCCTGCGCGGCCTCGCGGCGCGCATCCTCTGTCAGCCGTTTGGTCATCCTCTGGGCTTCTTCAAGGGCCAGCTCGAGAATTTGGTCTGCCTCCTGCTTGGCCTGCGCCTGGGCTTTGCTTAAAATTTCCGCGGCTTCCTGCTGTGCCTTGCGTATGGTGGCCTCATAGACCGTCTGCGCCTGGCTTTCCAGCCGCCTCGCCCGCTCAAGCCCGACAAATTCGGTGGTCGTATTGGGCTGGGGTATCGCCTCTCCTTCGGATTCCGCAGGCAGTGGCTGCGCCGTGGGGCGCTCCACCGGGATATCCGGCAGGCGGAACACCTCGTCGGCAGGGATGAGCTCGCCCGGCTTTAAAATCCTAGACAATGACGTCATCCTTTCCGCCCTTGGAGATGACCAACTCGCCCTCGTCCTCAAGCTGCCTGATCACGGCAACGATGCGCTGCTGCGCCTCCTCGACGTCTCTCATGCGCACATTGTGCAGGTACTGAATGTCGGAGCGGATGGATTCCTGCATTCTCTGGGACATGTTCTGGAAGATGACCTCCGAAACATCCGGTGTGGTCGCCTTGAGGGCGACCGCCAAATCCTTGGCGTCCACCGCGCGGATAAACCGCTGTATCGACATGCTGTCGAGGTAGATGATATCCTCGAAAACGAACATCAGCTTGCGGATTTCGTCTGCCAGCATGGGGTCTTTGTTGCCCAGCTCGTCGAAGATGTGCTTCTCGGTGCTTCTGTCCACATGATTCATGATGTCGGCCACGTAGTTGACGCCGCCCAGCTCCATGAGGTCGACCGATATAATGGAGGAAAACTTCTTTTCAAGGTTTTTTTCGACGATGCGGATGACCTCGGGCAAGGCGCGATCCAGCTTGGCGATGCGCTCTACCACGTCGATGCGCTTGTCCTTGGGCAGCTCCGAGATAATCATCGAAGCCTGGTCGGAACGGGCGTAGGAGAGGATGAGGGCTATCATCTGGGGGTGCTCGTTCTGCACCATCGAAAGCAGGTTTTTGTAGTCGGCCTTGCGGATAAAATCGAAGGCCTTGGTGCGCAGCGATTTTGCCACGCGCTCCATCAGCGACTGGGCCTGCTGGGTGCCAAAGGCTTTTTCCAGAACGTCGCGGGCATATTCCACGCCTCCCTCGGTAATCACCTTCTGGGTAACGCAAAGGCCGTAAAAATCGCTGACAATCTCCTCCATATCGTCGGAGGAAAGCTTCTCCAGCTTGGAGATTTCAAAGGAAAGCTGCTCGATTTCTTCTTCGCGCAGATATTTGTATACCCGGGAGGCGTTTTCTGCCCCCAGTGCAACCACAACAGCCGCTGCCCTTTCGGCAGAGGTAGGTTTGTTTCTTGGCGACATGTTACTCATCCTCCTTTAGCCAGGACCGAAGGAGAGATGCGGTAATCTCGGGGTTAGCAACTGCAAAGTCGCGAATTTCGTTGGTAATGGCGTCTTCTTTTTTGACGTTGAGCTTGGCGCTGTCCAGAATCTTCTTCTTGCGCTCCTCTATATCGTTCTGCACATCCAGCAGGCTGATGCCCTCTTTGACCTCGGGCGCCGGCTCTTCTCCGGGTTCTTTCTTTCTGAAGATCAGCATCAGGATGATGATAATCATGGCGACCACGCCTGCGGCGATACCCATATAGATGGGCGAGCCGGTGAGCAGCTCTATCAGGTTGAAGGCGGGCGCGGTATCCTGACCTGCAAAATCAAAGTTGTTGACCGATATGTTGGAGGGCGGGATATTCACCGCCTTGGACACGGTTTCTATCAGGTATTCCTTCTTTTGGGCGGTGAGGTTTGCGTCGTTGACCACCACCGCGATGGAAGCCTCTTTCAGCTCGGCGTCGTCCTTTTCAATCTGGCGCTTAATGTAGCTCACCAGATAATCCACGCTTCTGGTATGGTTGATATATTCGGGGATGCCGTTTTCGTCCTGGTCCACATAGGTGGGCACATCGGTGTTGTTTTCTTCGCCTACCACCCCGCCGGTCATCTTGGAGGGGTCCATGGTGTAGCTTTCGTCGATGCTGCCTCTGACGCCCAGCCCATTATCCTCGGGCACATATTTCATTTCCTCGGTAATCATTTTGTCGTAGTCGATGACCACCGTGGCCGAAACCCTTACATTCTCGGTGCCGTAGCCCATCGAAAGCAGGTTGAGTACCTTTTCCTCCAGCTTTTTTTCCACCTCGTACTCGAAGCCCAGCCGCTGCAGGTTGTAGCCGTACTGGTCGCCAATCGCTGTTTCTTCGGCGGCCTTTATCTCGATGCCGGTGGCTGAATCCACCACGGTGACGTTGGCAGGCTCCATCTTTGGCACGCCGGCCGCCACCAGATTTTTAATGGCCGAAACCTTCTGCCCCGAAAGGCGGTAGCCCGGCTGCATGGTCAAAAGCACCGAAGCCGAGCTGCTGGTGTTGTTGTTTTCCCAGACATAGCTGCTTTCCTGAGGGACATCCAGCGTGACTACTGCGCCTTTAACGCCGTCCAGCTTTATCAGGGTGTTCTGGATGCGGTCTTGCAGTTCAAAAAGCAGGTATTGCTTCTTTTCAAACTCGGTGGTGGTAAAGCCCGTATTGCTTGAAAAAATATTATAAGACAAGGCCGTTTGCGGATAACCAAGGGCCGAAAGCTCCAAAAGCAGCTTATCGGCTTCCCCCTTGGGCACCAAGACCTCGCCTTTATCATTGATCTGTGCGGGCACCGACATGTTTTGCAGGGTGGCGTAAAGCTCTCGGCTTTCGCCTGAGTCAATGCCTTCATATAGCACAGTATAGCCGCCGTTATAGGCGTTGAGCAGAAGCGTGAGCGCAACCGCCAACACAACAACACCAGCAGCAACAATAATGATATATTTTTTTCTTTTGGCCTCTTGCCTGGCCCAGTATTCCTTCAAGTTGCTGAGTGCAGCCTTTATCTGTTCAACCATAATACCCCAAAATATCCTTTTGTATTTTAAATAGACACTGTGCCGCCCTTACGCCAAAGGGCGCTGCCCATCGAGGAATCAGTAAACCGATTTAAATCTGCATGCGCATAATTTCGTTGTAGGCCGCCAGCGCCCGGGTAGAAAGCTGAACGGTCATCTCCAGCGCGGTGGCCGCCTTTTCGGCGTTAATCATAATGGTATGCAGGTCGTCTGTTTTGCCCATGGCCAGATTATAAGCGTCCTGGTCAGAGATGGCCTTTGTTTCTTCCACCGTTTCAAGGACCTGCTTAAAAACCTCCGCAAAAGGCAGTGACGAGGAGGAGGTCTGCGCCGCCTGGCCGGCTTTCAGGGTTTCTTCCAACGATGCAATGCCGGGCATCTGCGAAATCGGAACAATAAACATAGAGGCTCCCTCACAATCTGCATATAAAATAATGGGTAATCAACCGGGCTAAACGCTAAATTTTAATACACTAGAAAAGCGGCTGGTATTTCCAGCCGCCAAAAATTTACATTGCCGCGGAAAGACAGAGCTATCCCGTGCATGTAATACATTTCGGCAACTGGCTACCATAGGCAAGATACTTGCCGACAGGCCCTTTAGCTTTGCGTCGCTGCCTTTCGGCAGGTTTGCCTTTTCGAGGGAGGCGGTATTTCTGCAATCATGCAATTTTTTAAAGCTTAAAATTCAGTGCGGTTGTCTGAATCCGTTGTGAATTGAGCTTTTCCCACGCTGTCTTTACATGATAGTGGCTAAATACCCCTTAGTCTTAACATCTTTTGCTATTTATTACTTGTTACTTGTTAAGACCCCATTTGTAAAAATTATAAGACTATTGTCGAAATATGTCAATAATTGCGGAATAAATTTTTTTGAAATATTGATACTAAATTTTTCCAAAATCATTGACAAACAGAACGCCTTGTTAAAAGCAACAACTTCGGTTTGGTATTTCTACTAAGTGTTGTAGGAATAGACAGTTTAGTGAAGGCTATTGCTTCCAAAATTAAAACTATTTACCAATCTCCAGCGCTTTGAGCGCCATTGCCTTGACCACATTCAGCGCCGTGATGTTTGCATCGTACGCCCGGGTGGCGGCCATCAGGTCAACCTGCTCTTCGGCGCTGTTGACGTTTGGCATCATCACATAGCCGTTTTCGTCGGCATGGGGATGCGAGGGGTTGTAGACCGGTATAAAGGGGTTTTCGCTTTCAACAACCTCTGCGACCCGTACGCCCCCAAGGCCAAGCTTGTAGTTCTCTTCGGCCAGCGCACGCCCAAAATCCAGCCCGCGCTCTTCATATACCACCTGTTTGCGGCGGTAGGGCTCGCCATTGGCTGTGCGTGTGGTGTTGATGTTGGCCATATTCTGCGAGATGATATCAATGCGGAACCGCCCTGCCGTCAGGGCAGAGCCCGCGATATTCAGCGAGTTAAGAAAGGATGACATTGCAAAACCCTCCTCTTTGGTTTAGGCGATTACTTAAAAGCCTGGTTGATGACGTAGCGCATATTTTTGAACTGGCCCGATATCTTTTGGGTCATATAGTTGTACTGGGCATAGGCGCGCCAAAGCTCAAGGCTTTCTTTTTCCATGCTGACGTTATTGCCGTCCGGCCGGGCGGTGGTTTGGGTGTCGGTGGTGACGGTGGCGCGCAGCAGATGCTGCTCCTTGCCCTCCTCGGTTGTGCGCAGCACATCCTCAAAATTCACCGACTTTGCCTTGTAGCCGGGGGTTTCGTAGTTGGCAATGTTGTCGGAAATGACCTTTTGCTTCATCCACAAAGCGTCCATCCCGCCTTGCAGCACCTTGAAGGTGTAGTCCTTATAGAACAAACGAGCCGCCTCCTTCTTGCAGACAAAGCCTCGGTTTTACAACCGGGGCTGCTGCGGGTTTGGATTGATGGTGAAACTGGCCTCCGGGTCAAGGGGGGTGTCCGCCTCCACCAGCCGGGCCATGATAATAAAACGAATATCGCCCCGTTCCCCAAAGTGAACGGTGCAGGTAGAGAGGGTCAGCAGCTTATCCTGCGGGCCGACCTCTACGTCGTAGTTGTAAATCGAACGCGCCCTGGCCTCGTTGGCCAGCGCGGTCACCTCGGCGCCGGTCAGGTTGGGGCGGATATAATCGAAGCCCACATCGGCGTAAGAAACGGCAAACAC
The DNA here is from genome assembly GCA_023396215.1 of Bacillota bacterium. Taxonomy (GTDB): domain Bacteria; phylum Bacillota; class Clostridia; order Oscillospirales; family Ruminococcaceae; genus Heteroruminococcus. The sequence continues at coordinate 10,378 of JAEWWW010000069.1, forward strand.
CTGCCAGACCATCTGCTCCTCCAGCGTGGAGAAATGTATGTAGGGGGTGCTGCGGGCAAATGCCTCGTCGGTGAAGTGGAACAGCTGGGAGAAGCGCGGCCCCTGCGGGTTATCCTTCAGGTCGCTGTGCCCATAGATAATGGTGTTTTGCGACATGATTGCCCGGTCGCCCAGCGAGCCCTCGTAATCGGCAAAGTAGCAGCCGTAGATGTCCTCCTGCTTGTTTTCGTTCAGGCGCAGGTAATAGACATTGTTATAGGACTGCAGCACACTGTTGCTGATGTCGGTGCCCGGCACCCGCAGCCAGCCCACCGTGTCGGCGTTCTGGGTCTGGGCGTAGGCAAGGGCGTCGAGGGTATCTTCGCGGGTTTCAATCTCTTTGAGCTGGCCCACCAGCAGCTCCCGCTGTTCGGGGGCGGGGCCGGAAACAAAAATCTTGCCCCCGCTTGGGTCAAAGTAACCCTGCGATGTGGCGAAAATTACCAGTGCTAATCCTATTATAACAAGAATTAACAAAAAAACCAGTACTTTTTTCATTTTTCGACAACCTCTCCCTCCCCGGTGTAAGGATTGATCTTATAAGGCCTGCCGGCAGCAAGGTTGCCGCCTGCGCTTCCGGTCTTATTCTCAGCACCCCTGATGGGGCTTCCGGTATTGACGAAGGCTGAAAAATGGTCCATCAGCACACTGAAGGTGCCCTTGGTATTGGTGGTAACATAGCCGTAATAATCGATGCGGTCCCGCTCCTGATTGTAATAGGACCAGTAACGGCGCTGGCTCTTGTACTGGCTGCCCAGGCTGAGGGTGAAGAGCATGGGGCCGGGCAGCTCGCCGTGGTGCTTAAAGTAGATGAACACCTCGTCAAGGTCCTCGTTGCCGTCAAAGGAATCGATGCGGTCTACAAGGGCGTCCTCCAAATCCTGCGGCAGGGTGAAGGAGATGCCCAAATCGTAGGTGGCGGTGTGGGGAATCATCCGGCTGATATCCGACCCCTTTATCTGCAGCGCGTAGTCGTTGCCCTGGAAGATGATGGTCTTTTCGGGCAGCTGCCGCAGTCGGTCGAACACCTCGCCCGATATCACCGAGAACTTGGTGATATCCACCACAATCACATCGGAGCCGTCAAAGTTAATCATGTCGGCGGTGATGGGGTTGAGCCTGCCCGCCTTTTCTTCGTCATTGCGGTAGACGTTAATCTCGTAGGTTTTGGTGGTGGTCTTATCGGAGGAGGTTACCTCCACCGTGAAGTTGTTTTCGCCGTCGGAGATGTACTGGGAGTAGTTGCCCATGTCGTCCCCTATCAGCTTGCGTCCCGCATACACCCTCATGGTGGCATAGCGGTCGGCCGGAATCGGGAACAGCTCGATGGCCGAAACGTCCTCACGCACCGCCACGTCGTAGGTGGTGGTGGAGGGCTGGAAGTCGGGGCTTATCACGCCGTCAAACACCTTGAGGCTTTGCAGGTCGGCGTTGGCGTTGCGGTCGATGAGGTTTTCGTTGGTAAAATCGATGCGGTATTCCCGCTTGGTTTTGCCGTCCTGCGCCACCACCTCGATGGTGACCCGGGTCTGCACCTCCAGCAGCTCAATACGCTCGGAGGGCTGGCCGCTGACCGCCTTTTTGCCGTTGATTTTCAGGGTGGCGCCGGGGTGCATGGTGGTGGCGGTGATGGTGGCGTCCTTGCCGCCGTCCACCACCTTGGCGGTGTAGCGGGTCTGGCCCGGCACAAAGATGGGCTTAAACTCCTTGACGCCCGAAACGGTCAGCCCCTTGAGCCGGGTTTCGTTGCTGGGGGCCTGACGGGTGATGTTCAGGGTGTAGGTCTGCACCGTTTCGTTGTCTTCGGCACGAACCACCACGTCAATCTTCACAGCCTTTTTTACCGTCAGGTTGATGGTTCGGTAAAGGCGGCTGTCGGTAATTGAGTCGCCGTTGACGGTGACGGTGCTGGTGGCCGCCCTCGGCTTGGGCTGGATGCGCACCTTTTCCACCTCGTAGGGCACCTCGAAGGTGTAGCTCAGTGTTTCGGGGTTGAAGCTGAAGGTATCGAGGGCGACGCCGTCCTGATTCATCACCCCGAGGCTCTCGAGGGTTGCGTCCTTATTGGGGTCTTCGCGGGTGACCCACACCGTGTAGTAGGGCTGGGTGGTAATGCCGCTTTCGGGGGTGACGGCGAAGCGCAGCGAGAACTCCTTCTCCGGGATATCCGCGGCCTTGACCCCGATGCTCTCGGGCTTGATGGCGCCGTTTGCAAGGGGGGTTATATCCTTGCCTCCCGCCCCCGTGGTGGGGGTCAGCAGGTTTACCTTTTGGGCGTTAATATCGTCCAGCGTCATGTGGGCGGTAATCTTTTCGGTGGAATAGGGGATGCTGATGCGGTAGTCGTGGTCCTCCCTGGCAAAGGTCTGCTCATCCACAAAGGGGATGGGGTTGCCTTTGGCGTCGGTGAAGGAAAGCCCGGCCAGCGCGGCGTTGTCGCTGGGCGGCAGACGGCGCACCTGAATGGTATAGGTGGTTTGCAGGTTGGCGGGGACAGGGCTCTTCCCTACCCCTTCCTCCGAGGTGACCTGCACCGTTATTTCGGTCAGGTCGCTGACCTCGTAGGCGTTGAGCTGAATCCAGCCTTCCTTGCCAAACAGCCCAAAGAAGAACTTTTCGGAGGGGGTGGGGGTGATAACCATCTCGGCGCCAATCTGGTCGGCGGGGATGGCGTTGATGCGCAGCTCCTTGACCTTGTAAGGCACTTCAATGGAGTAATCCTGCTTGGTTTTGGCAAAGTCGGGCAGCAGGTTGGGGGCGGAGCCATCGTCCGCGCTGTAGAGCTCCAGATAGTCGAGGGTGGAGTCGGTGCTTTTGGGCTGGCGGTTGATGTTCAGCACATAGGTGGTGCTGACATTGGGGTTCTGCGCCTGCACCTTGAGCTCAATCACTCTGGTCTGCGGCTCGCCATATACATTGGGCTCCGGCAAGGCGATGGGGTCGCTGGCCAAGCCGCTGGTCATATCGGCAGCGGCGGCGTCATCCACCTTCACCTCGATGCGCTTGTTGGCCAAGGCATGGTTGTTGGTGGGGGTAATGGTAATCTCATCGGCCTTAAAGGGCAGATTGATGTCGTATTGGGTGCGCCCCGGCGCGAAGTTGAAGTTGATGGGGTAATCCTTAAGCTCGTTGGATGTGGCCTTTATCACCAGTGACTTCAGGGTAGCGTCCGGGCTGGGGGTGGTGTCGCGCACGTTGATATCCAACGTGGTGATGCTGACAAACTCTTCTATCTTGCCGCCGTTGCCCTTGCCGAAAAACGCGAAGGTCAGCTTGGTGTTGCCCGGTTTTTTGGCGCGGATGGTCAGGGCGACCTTGCCCAGGCTGGCGATGCTGGGGTTGTTGATTTTGTCGCCGTATTTATAGGGCAGCAGGTTTTCTTCTACATAAATCTCCACCGCGTCGGCAGTAGGGCCGGCGGAGGTGATGATGGCATAGTCGGACGCCGCGTTTTTTTCGCCCATATTCAGTTCCATCGTCATGCGATGGGGGTACTGGGGCGCTGTATAACCCGTAACGCTGCCGTCGTAAACATCCAATACGCTGGGCATCCGCTTAATATCATAGTTGTATTCTACCGGGTCGCTGGAGGGAACAATCGGCTGCTCGGCCGTCTGGCCAATCTTTTTGTTGATGAGCCGGATAAAGGGCGGGCGCCCCTTGCCCTTGATGACAATGGGAACCTTCGCCACCTTTGTAGCGCTGCCATAGGTAACGGTGGCAACCAGTTCGCCGCTGACGTCGTCCTCCTGCTTGTAGACCTTGACCCCCAGCTGGTCTTTGCCGTTGGTCAGCTCCAGCACGCCGTTGTGGGTGTCGTTGGTGGGCTTCCACTCCCAGGCGATGTGCACTTCGGTATGGTTGTTGGTGGTTTTGGTAATCAGGTTAAAGTCCTGGGTAATCCAGTCCAGCGAATCGCCGGATTTGAGCAGGATAAACTTATTGGCCGAAAGGTTGCCTTGAATGGCGTTTGCAACCTCGTCGACGTTTTCCTGCGGGGTTTTTACCACCAGAATGACAGAGTTGGAATAGACGGTATCGAAGGTGATATTGTAGGTGGTGCCCAGCTTGATGTAGCGGTCGTTTGCATGCTGCTGCTTGGGAAAGATGCGCAGAACCAGCGAGGAGCCTTTTTGCAGCATTATGTCAACATAACGGTTGGCCGCGTTGTGGTTGGCGCTGCGGCCCGCCGCTACAATGGTGCCGTCGGCGAACTGCCCAAATACCCCGGTGGGCGTGGAGCCGCTTACAATCTCGAACACCGGCTCTGAGGTAGCGGTTTCGGCGGCGATACACCGGATGCTGATTTTACTCGATACCGTGATGGCGTGCTGGGTGGGGCTGGTGACGCTGGCCACCAGCGAACGGGTGACGCCTTCATCGTCGGTATAGGTTTCGACCGCCATGCCTTCGGCGGTGACGGCATAAAAATGCCCCCGAATGCCGTAGGCGCCGTGGGCGTCGGTAGTGGTGCCCACGCTGCCCTCGTAGGTATTGATGGTGATTTGGTCGGCACTTTGATTCTCGCCGCCGCTGGTGGTTATCTGAAAGGGCGGGGAGGCATGCTCATAGCCGCTGCTCTTGTTCACGGCAAAACCGATGCTGTTGCCCTGCACAACGGTAGCGGTTTGTGGGTCGCCCTGTGTAAAACGGATGGTCGGCGCGGCAGCCGCCTCGGCCGGAAACTGCACCGGCGCCGCGGTAACCAGCAAAGCAAAGATTGTGAAAAAGGCAGTTAATCGTTTCATAGCTTATTCTCCGTATAGCATTGATGGGAAAGGCGCTGCTTCCCCATCGCAAATTTTCTGGAACAGGCGACAGGAATCCTGAAAATACTCCAAAATTTTTAAAACTTCTCTAAAAAGTATATCGTTCGTTTTTAGTGAAACTTAAGGGGGAGGCGGCAGAGATAAAAAGGCCCCGCTTCTCGCCAATGTCATTTAGTTAAGCCCAAAATCCCGTAAAAATGAAAAAAGCCCCACTCATTCGCAAAATGGGTGGGGTCTTTTTTTCGGCATTGAATATATAATTGCATGGCTGAACGGTGTGTCGTATTATCACGGAATAATTGAAAAGTGGCATAAGATGGAATAACGAGTATTGCTTTATACGATGAAAAGACTTATAATAGTTACGAGAATAAAAAATGCGGGCAGTCAGTCAGAAGTTGCGACCTCCTGACCGACCTATGCAGAATGACTTGGGCATTCTACACAACAGCGTTAGCTGTACCAGCAATTCTATTATACTCTGCTATGGCATTTTAGGCAATAGTAATGAGTATGATGGCTGTGTTTGCATGATTACAAAATCACGCAGTGTGCAGATGTCAATCTGCCACTACTTTTTTATTCTCATGGACAAAGCTCGCGCGGTGGGCATTGCACCGTTCGGGTGGAGTTCATTGAGAATAACATATATATTTTAAGAGGTGACATATGAAAAAAAGAAAAACTGTATTTATTGCATTGGGTTCAGTAGCTTTGATATTCGCCCTGCTTGTTGGTAGTTACGTTATAAGGCAAAATCAATATCGGGAAATGATGGCTGTATCAGCAATGGATAATAACAATAATATCGTTGAGACAGATGCCCTTTTATCTGTTGAATATGATGCTATGTCAGACAATCCGATAAAAGAATTTTCAGATGTAGGGCAAGGTGATGACTTGGGTCAGTACGGAGAACTGGCATCTAAGTTATCTCAAGAATATGAAGATGCAATGGAAAATTCAAACTTAGAACAGTATGAAATAGAGCTGATACGTTCAATGGTTGAGAAAGAGAACAAAACATTTGAACAGGCACTGCAAGCCGTCAGACCCGGCTCTAAAGTCATTCAAGAGCAACCGGACACCCAAACAGCAAACAACAATCAAAAACCCCAGCCAACAACACCAACGCAACCATCTAGAAACACCTCAAATTCAGCAACTGTAAATAATCCAGATAACAGGTCAGACCAACAGAAAAAAGCAGATGAGGATGCAGGAAATGCCTTCGGCGGAGGAGTTGGTGGAAAAAGTCAAGATGTATCACACGAACCTGATTTCGGACTTCCAGATAATAGAACAGAACAACAGAAACAAAGTGATGCAAACGACCCATTCAATCCAGGTACAGGAACTGGACCTGGTGGGGATACATCACATGAACCTGATGCTTTCAGCAACTATAATAACTCCGAAGAAGAAAAGAAAATGGAAGAAGATTTTTTCAAGAAATGGAGTGGCGGATATGAGGGCGGACCTGGTGAAAGTGTTGACCACGAACCTGATTTATAAACTCTAATCAAACTAATCAAGGAGCCATATCAAGCATAAAATTTGATATGGCTCTTTCGCTATATATATGCAAAATCTCAACAAGTCTATATAATGAGGTAAAAATATCCCCCAAACCCGATAATATGAAATAACGGATATTTTCAAACAAGTCATAGATATGTTGTAAAAATCAAAGCATTATCAAATTGTCGCTAATAGTAAAAGAATAATGATGTTCTGATACTATTTCGCTATCCTTAACTAAATGCACTATCGAATACCATAATTTTACAATATTGGTTTTTGGTAATATGTGTAGTTTTAGCTTTTGATACAGTCACAAGACTTGTTGAGATTTTTAGCACAACATTGTCTGTTGCTATATTCGATTTCATCTTATACTTTATATACATTTTGCATACTAGTTGAGAAATTAAGAGAACATTAACTATTTAATTGCGGTTTTTTCACCCGTAAAACAGGGTATCATTTATTTTTTGAAAATCACTGAAATAAGGGGCAATTTTGAGGTTTTTCAAAAAAACATGAATAAGGGGTCACGGCATAAAAACCGTGACCCCTGTATTTTTTCTTCTCTTATGCTGATACCCGATAAGTAAATCCTGCAAAGGATTTTGCTTTCAAGTTCCGTTCATCTTTTCGACCTAACCGAATTGGCTCGGTGTATCGTGCAATGTCCTGTATCAGTTTTGCACTATCTGCATTTGGGTTTTTATAGAATTGCTTGCATAAATATATTGCCATTGTGAAATTGACTTTGTATTCATGAATGTTTGTATCTTTTTGCTCTATCACAACAGCATTAGAAATGCGGTTGCAAAAGTTATACATAGTCAATGCTGAATAAATTTCCTGTTTTACAAACTCGTCTTTTTTACCGTGGAGATTGACAAGACCTATGCAATACTTCAATTCTCGGAATGAAGTTTCAATTCCCCATCTCATGTGGTACAGCTCTTTCATATCCTCTATGGTGAAACTTCGTGGCAAAGAGGTTGCCAGTGTTTCATATTCTCCTGTATCAAGCAAAAACCGCACTACTCTGAACTTCATAGGGTATGGGTTAATATGTCCGAAATCCCATCTTGCTCTTGATTGAGGTCTCCTCATTTTACCGTCTTTTTTAGGTATTTGCATGAGAATATGACCTTTTTGCTTATCCTCATTCGTCTGTGTAGTTGTAA
>JAEWWW010000125.1 GCA_023396215.1 Bacillota bacterium
CATCCAGGCGCTTGCCCGCATCGCGGTGGGGGAGCACATAACCGAACCGGCGCGGCGCAGCGCCGAAGAGATGCTGCGGCTGGCGCAGGCCGATATTTAATGATGGTTTTGCACAGGCAACGCACCAATCATCCATCCGGGTCTTCCGCAGGGGTGGGTGCATTTGTTCTGCTGTCAAGGGCCGATACTTGACAAAACAAAAGAACCATACTATAATCACAACAATATACTGAAGGCAACGACGGGAACCAGTAGCCTTGTTTTTCGGCGCAGAGAGCCCTTGGCCGGTGTAAAAGGGTGCGAAGGCAAGCGTGAATACATCCCTGAGCCGCTATCCGAAGGAGGTCCGCCCTCTGCGTAGGAGATGCCGTGGGTGCGCGTTAAGCACAGGGGCTGTCTTTTTGCAAAGCCCCATAAGGCCGCGGGCAGCAATGCCCCGGTAAACTGAGGTGGTACCGCGATTTTTCGCCCTCTGCACAAAACGTGCAGAGGGCTTTTTATTTTTATCTGTATAAGCTGAAAGGGGAAACCAGGCAATGACCATTTTTGAAGAGCTTGAAAGACGGGGGCTTATCGCCCAGATGACCCATCCCGAAACCATTAAAGAAAAGCTGGAAAAAGAAAGGGTAACCTTTTATATCGGGTTTGACGCCACCGCCGACAGCCTGCATGTGGGCCACATGCTGCAGCTTGTGGTGATGTCGCGCCTGCAGCAGGCCGGGCACCGCCCCATCGCGCTGCTGGGCACCGGTACCACCATGATAGGCGACCCCACCGGCAAAGCCGATATGCGGCAGATGCTGACGGTGGAGCAGATTAACCACAACGCCGAATGCTTTAAGCGCCAGATGAGCACGCTGCTGGACTTTTCTGACGATAAGGCCCTGATGGTGCGCAACGGCGACTGGCTGCTCAACCTGAACTATATCGGGTTTTTGCGGGACGTGGGGGTGCATTTTTCGGTGAACAAGATGCTCACCGCCGAATGCTTTAAATCCCGCCTTGAGGGCAACGGCCTGACCTTCATTGAGTTTAACTACATGCTGATGCAGAGCTACGACTTTCTGCACATGTTCCGCACGCTGGACTGCACCATGCAGCTGGGGGGCAACGACCAGTGGGCCAACATCCTTGGCGGCATCGAGCTGATTCGCAAGGCCGAGGGCAAGGAGGCGCAGGGTATGACCTTCACGCTGCTGACCACCAAAGAGGGCAAAAAGATGGGCAAGACCGAAAAGGGCGCCCTCTGGCTTGACCCTCAAAAGACCAGCCCCTACGAGTTCTTCCAGTACTGGCGCAATGTGGCCGACGACGACGTCATCAACTGCCTCAAGCTGCTGACCTTCCTGCCTATCGAGGAGATTGAGGCGATGGAAAGCTGGGAGGGCAGCCGCCTCAACGAGGCCAAAGAGATATTGGCCATCGAGCTGACCCGCATGGTGCATGGGCAGGAGGAAGCCGACAAGGCCCTGCAGGCGGCCAGAGCGCTCTTTGGCGCAGGCACCGACCATGCCGACATGCCCACCACCCAGCTCACAGAGAGCGACTTTACCGACGGTACCATCGGCCTGCTGGAGCTGCTGGTGAAGGCCGGGCTTGCCCCCTCCAAGGGTGAGGCGAGGCGGCTGGTGCAACAGGGCGGCGTCAGTCTGGATGACGTCAAGGTGGAGGATGCCACCGCCGTGGTTACACAGGCACGGCTGTCCGAAGGGCATATCATTATCAAAAAGGGCAAGAAAATCTTCCACAAAGTTACACTGTAGTAATTATCTATAAAAACCGGCTCTGGGGCACAATGCTCAGAGCCGGTTTGTTTTTTTAAAACGGAAAGCTAGCTTGACATTTAATCACCCTTGTGCTAAGATTGTATGGAAAGTTAACTTTCCCTTCGTACACTACAGCAGGGGAGGATTGTATGAAGAACAGACTGGAAGAATTACGCAAACAGCGGGGCGTCCGGCAAGAGGAACTGGCGGCGGCGCTTGAGGTGTCGCGGCAGACGATAGGCTCGTTGGAAAACGGAAGATACAATCCATCGATTCTTTTGGCTTTTAAGATTGCCCGCTATTTCGGCATGCAGATTGAAGATATCTTTATCTATGAGGAGGAAACGGTATGAAAAAGCAGGTGCTGTATACAGGAATCTCACTCGCTCTTTTAGGGGCGGCGCTGCTTGCGGCGGGGGCCTTTTGGATAGATACACCCATTGCGGCGCTGTTATCGGGGTGGGGCGGCGGGCTGCTTGCCCCGGGGTGCATCAATATCTACCGGTATCTGCACTGGAGCAAGCCGCAAAACACCGCTGTCTATGAGCAAAAGCTCAAGCAGGAGCAGATTATGCTCAAGGATGAGCGCAACATCCTGCTGCGCAATAAGGCGGGGAGGCTGGCATTTTTGTTTTCGCTATGCTCCTCCAGCCTGATGCTGTTTATCCTTTCTTTGCTGCACAACTTTGAATATATCGCTATGCCCGAGGGCGCTTTGACTGCACTCTACCTTGTGCTGCTCCTGCAGTTTGCCAGCATCTTTGTGGCCTATCGCTGGCTGCAGAAAAAATACTAACCTTTATAAAATGCACAATAAAAATCCCCCGGCAAAGCCGGGGGTATTTCACATGCGGGCAAAGCCCTCTGTTCTTCGCATACACGTCAAACGTGTAATACGGTCTGCCAGTTGCGTAAAGCTTGTTACTTGCCGCCCGT
>JAEWWW010000106.1 GCA_023396215.1 Bacillota bacterium
TGATGTAATGGACCCGTCCCTTTTCCCCCAGATAAAGACCGGCAGTTTCTAGGATGGATTGTGCCAGTTGCAGTTCTGTGTTTGCACGGACCGGTTCGAGCTGTGCATGTTGCCCTTCCTCTGTTACGAACTTATTTGCAACCAGTTGCGTGGCTAACGCCCATTTAACCTTTTTGCTGCCGGGGCGGGCGGCGGGTTCTCGCTTGAACATGGGTGGAGAATTCAGGAGGTCATCATATCCGTGCTCAATCAACTCTTTTATCGCTGGGTTTCTGGGACTAATACGAACGCTATGAAATGCTTTTTTGTAATGGCGCTTGGGCAGCCACCGGGCTGTGCCATATTGACCTTGACCATCTGCATAGGGTGTTTGTATATCTGGAGTTACCCATGTCATATTTGACCGATATTTGAGGTAATTTTGTGTAAAGACGATGTACCCAATCAAGCAGAGAAATCCGCATAAAAAGAGGAGAAAAAAGCTTCGTACTCCCTTGATTGATAAATCAGAAAACAGTAAGGGCAGCGACCAGGTTATCCCTGTGAAGCTGCCCGTCAAAAAGTAATGCGAAAAGCTTGCTAAAACCAACGCTACATATGCGCTAAGAAGTGCTGCAGCGCCGGTGGCGATTACCTGTGATTTTTTCATACTCTTTATAGCTCCATTTCTTCATCCTCGTATTCGTAGTTGATACAGCTATCCAGTGACATCTGTGCTTTGAAATCATCCTCCTTTAACTCTTCCACGAAAACTTTTGCCGAACGTAGATATAATTCGGGGTTATCGTGTCGGCGCATAATAACATAATCATTATTCATAATGGCATCCCTGAGGGAGGAAACATATCGAAGGATACCACTGGCAATGGCGGCCTTGTGTTCATTTCCGATGCTCTTGACCACCGATGCAATCTTCCGAAAGTTGGCGTCGCTTTCATAGGCCTTAAGGGCATGTTTGGCGTTGTCCCTTATTTCGTCCCGCCTAGCCATATAGTCTTTATCTACCTCTGGGGGTATTGGGAGGTCAAAAGCATCGGGAAGCGGAAATTCGTGCTTTGATGCAAGCTCGGCTATCCGCTTCCCGTAATGTAAAATGTGATTGTGCACAAGATTTAAGTTTACGCCATCCGGCCATGCCGGGTCGTTGGCTCCATGTCGATAGATTTCGTTCCAACGGTCGTATGAACTCATTAGTTTTTTTATCAGGTCCTCATACTCCGCTTCTGGGGTCTTTTTTTTTCTCATAAGCATCACCTGTTTTATTTTTGTGCCAACCGTTGGCACAAATACTAACTGAAACTATCCGGTCTGATATGCCAATCGTCATAAACGTTGCCGTCTATCATGACATAATCAGAGCCAGAATAATATAATTGGCCCACCGGGGTCCAGACGTCAAGAACCTGCGTTGCCACCTCGTACCGGGTATTATCTGGATACCAGATGGGGGAGAAGTGGACAGGATTTTGCCACTGCGAAAAAGGGTTGGCCTTTAGCCGCCAATCGGCATCCCAATCTATCCGCCGCGTGGGTTCAAGCAGCCGGTTGTAGGTTTCGTATCCGAATTCGGGAAAAACCGCCTGCACATTTTGCACAGGGGTCACATCCTGATTATTGCCTCCGGTGATGGTAACTCTGGTTTCAATGTCCACATTGATACCATAAGCCGATTTCATCCACCATACGGTGCCGACCTTATTCGCCGTAGGGACACGCTCATCTGGGGATACCATTGTTTTTGCGTATAGAGTAGCTCGATGTGGAATCCAGTCATAATCCCACCAGCCGTTATCGACCCAGCTGCCGTTATCCTCCCAATATCCTTCGCCGAGTTCTTCGCCGGGAACCCACTCCCAATCGCTATCCCATTCCCAATTTTCGTGCCACCAGGCATCCCAGACTCCCCAAGAGGCCGATGTGCTATTACCCCATGATTTTACCGAGGGTAGCCGCCAGCTGTTGTTACGGTCAGTTCCAACGGGGTTAGGAGGCGTATTCTCTGTAAACTCTGTGATGCGGCAGGTCAAGGTTGATTTTGACAGACTACCTCTGTTGGAGCTAACCGAAATATTAATGGTGGTGGGCGCTGCCGGCGTTCTCCATTTTACCCAGACCAGCTGCTCTTCGTAAGGTGGCAAAACAAAGGTTTTGGAGTAGTTGCCCACGCCGGGGATGGAAAATGTGACACGAGCATGGTCGTCAGGGTTTATTTCATTTCCTCCTGTAGATACCCAGACTGCCGATATTACATCGGTGTTGGTATGATATTCGTAATCAGGCAAATCACTCCCTTCCGGAGGTGGCCCCTCCAGCTCGTTGAAACGGACAATGCCAAGGCCGAGGGAGGAAATAATCTGCACGTTGGACACGAAGTTGCTTGCTGATCCGGACCATGCCGGGAAGCCCAGCTCATCAAATTCCAAAAACATGGCCAGCGGTAGATTTTTATGGGTCAGGTTCCCCAGCTTGGCCCGAAGGTCACCGTTGGTCATCTGGTCGTACAGGGCGGCTTCGTGGGCGGTTGCAGCCATCTTGATGCCCATATAGGTAAAATAGGCGATAGGCTCTATAAGGAGCTTGTAGTCGCCGCTGATGAGGGTTTCATAGGGGATGCCAGTTTCTTGGGCAATGTTTTCAATTACAAACCTGTCTGTAAAATAGGATTTAATGGCAACGATATTTGATCCTCCGCTAGAACTGACAATGCTAGGTAGAGGTTGCGCAGGACTAGCGTATAAGTAAGGCGTTCCCATTTGGGGGCTAAGGCTACTACCATTTCGGTAATCCAGTTTGCTACGTTTCCCAAAGTGAACATCCATAGGAGAGTTGATGTGTGTAAAATCTACTGGCAGCTTGGCTGGGCTATTGCCACTAGCTCTAACTACCGTAATACGCACACCGTCATTCCCAACTTGCCATACGTTGCTGCCATCACCGCTGCCCATATCTCCACCGCCGCCGTCCATGTTACCGTCGCCATCAGATAGGCAGATAAAGGTCATATTGAATGAAAGAGCCAAGGCAACAATGATAGCCATAATACGCTTCATTTAATTCTCCTTTCTGAAAAAGAAAAGGATGCAACCGAAGCTGCATCCTCATTTGCTTTAGTGGCTTACATTATGCCAACTTTTTCCCCACTTAAAGCATCACCTTGATTTCCGACAGAGTGTCCCTCACTCCCACTCGGTGTTACCCAACCAAAACCGGGGAGATAAACCTGTCCGCTGCTGTTCTTATCGCCACCCTTGGGTGTGGTATCCTTTGGCTCTGCAGGTGGAGTGTATTCCGGGGGCTTCTTAGGGTCAGTCAGCTGGCCTTCGTCTTCGATGGAGGGTTTTTCCGGTTCCTCCGGCTTGCTCCAATCGTTGGCCACAGTCTGGTTGCCCTCCCCATCCTCCGTAATGATAACAGAAGTGGTCTTATCTTCATCCTGTGGCTTTACTACTTCGGGAACATTACCCTTAATCTCATAATTGTTTATATCAAATTCAGGTTTGGAACTTTCTTGGGCAGGGACGGGCGGCATCAGCTTTTGCTCGTTTTCAGCGGTAAAGAGAACCCATCCACTGACAGCGGCACACAAAACAACCGCAGCTGACAAAATCCAAACAGCAATTCGGGTTTCTTTTTTCACCGTGCATCGCTCCTTTCATGCGTCATGTGCAGGGAAAAGTATATGCTTTTAATTACCTAAATTATACCATAAAGTCACAGATAAAGCAAGTAAAAATGGCTTATTTATGCGGATTTTATGACATTTGAATAGGCGTTTGACAGGCTGCATAATGTGGCATATAATATAAGCAAGAGGACTGCCCGAAAACGGCTGGCCCTGTGAGAAGATTAAGATAACCGTCCCTACTTAGCCGAGGGGACGGTTATCTGCTTTTTATGGTGACTATCGTAAATAGCACCAGACAAAGTACGATAATTATGTACTCCATCAGCACCACCCCCTTTCTCAAGGGAGTGGCCAACCGTCCACTGCAGACCTCTTGCAGTCAGATATTACCACAACACAGCTTGTTTAGGCAAGGGAGAAGGGTCATTGTTTTTGCTCTGCAGCCAATCTGCTTCGTAGTCTTTCAATTTCGTCGTTGGCTGCATTGTTGTCATCGAACAATCGATTGTATTCCTGTGTCAATACGGTATGCTCGTGAAGCAAGTCCTCGACTCCTATTTTGCCCGGGGCAGCAGCTACAGCATGATTTTTTTTGCCTGAGATTATAAAATAGATGGGGATTAAGATAAGCATTAAGAGAAACACAACTGAAAGCACGGTCAGAAGGACAACTACGGGGGCGCTTGCCTTATTCTGCGCTGCAGGCTGCGGCAAGAAAGCGGCCAGCTCCCCCGGCAAAGTAATGTTAAAATTAATGTCTTTACTGCCCTGCTGGCTGCCCACCAGTTGGAGCATTGCAGCCATGAGCTGGTCATTGCTGTTCCCGGTGCTGCTGCCGTAGCTCGGCTGCTGGGCCAGTAGAGCCATCAAGACAGGGTTTAAGCCATCGATGCCGCTGCTGCCCTCGCTTAAGCCGAGCAGCCTTGCAATATCCACGGCAGCCAATCCGTCGCTGCTGCTATTATTATTTAGCAAGGCGGCCAGCTCGGCGGCAGTCATACCTTTGTTGCTTGCCAGCAGGGCGGCCAGCTCGGACGCTGACAATCCTTTGTTGCCGCCCAGCGCGGCCAACAGGGCCAGCAGCTGCTCGTTGCTCATGCCACTACCCCCGCCGTTACCACTACCATTATTGTCAGGGTCGGTGTCGGTGCCGCCCCCGCCGCCTACCACATCGTTGTAGCTGATAATACGGGTGGAGGATACATTGCCAGCCTTATCCTTAGCGGTGATGGCGATGGTTTCGCCGAGTGTGAGGGTGTATGTATGCACATTGGTGGCCACCCGCAGGCCATTGATGTAAATGCCCTCCATGCCGCTGCCGGTGTCCTCTGCGATAATGGTTACTTGCTTTTTTGTAGCGTTGGGAATAATATCCACGGTCGGTGGAGTGGTGTCATTGCCGGGTGATGTAGGGATTTTGACGGTGATATCATCAGTGATAATAGACGAGCTATAGTCACCCACATAATTGAGCGACCGCACGGCATATGCAATGCTCTCCCAATCCGGCGAAATGCTATCCACATACTGCGTTTCGGGGCCGTTGTAGATAACCTGGTTGCCAGTGGCTGCTGACCCCACGCCCTCGGTATCACCCTCGGTCGTGGTCTGCTGTACAATCTCACCACTACCGTATACCACGGTGCGGGTCAGCTCATATGATACAGCATCGGGCACCTCGTCCCACACCACCGTCACAGTATTGCCCGCCTCGGCCTCGTTGGGGACTTCGACCTTTGTAGGCGGCTTCGGTGGCTCTGCTGTGTAACTAAATTTGACATTGGGATTTTCGGTGGGGGTGTTGATGGTGGCCGAGCTATCATAGTCGGCACCCAACCCGGCCTGTCCCTTAAGGTTACTGCCGCTGACATATACCTTGCCATCAGAGGCAATGTAATAGGTGGTGTCCCTGCCGGATACCACATTGATAATATCTTTGTCCTGCAGGGTGGTAATTTGGGTGGGGGTGGCTATGGTGATGGGTGCGCCCTCAATACCAGCCTTATTGTAGGCATTATCGCCATAAGCGTGTATCTTGCCATCACTCCACCGCATATAGGTGGTGTTGCGCACCACATCCAGCCCCAGCAGGTCAACGTTATTATCCAGCTTGCGTTGAGTTATTAAGTCGTTCACAAAGGCAAGCTCCACCGGCTCTGCGCTGGCTGCAAGGCTGCCCAACTGCTTTTTGTCAGCAGCACCCCAGCCATAGTATTTGCCGCCTGCATAAGCTACAGCGTGGCTGCTGCCGGTCATCAAATTATTAAGGCTATCGGATAGTTTCAACAAATGGGTATTCTTCATTACTGGTTCTGTGTACAGATTCCAAGTTTGATTCGCCTTGTTATCGTAACCAATTATATCAAGTGCCACCCCATATTGGTTTTCATCATTATTCCGCAACCTAATGCTTAGAGTGCTATTATTGCTTGCGGTCACTGTTACTTGTTCCCCCGTAAATGTCCCGGAATGATTATATAATGTAGCATAGAAAGTCCTGCTGGGATAGAAATATGATACTCGTACCGTATAAGTAGTGTGCGGTGGTGGCGGCGGTTCAGATTGGGTAGCGGGTATAGGGTATAATCCACTATTAAGGTTGGTGGGCGTTAATTTATTGGGCATAGCAATGTGCTTAGTACTTTCTGTGGTAGTTTGCTCGGTTTTATTTCCACCACTATCTTGTGTCTGGGTTTTAGTGGTCTGCTTATACTGCACTTGTAACCCTGCCGCAGTGCTGGACAGGTTTCCCCAGCCCACTAAATCACCAGATAGGTTGCAGTACAGGACATAATCGACGCCAACCCAGAGGGTATCAACATCGGCTGCATCTACAACCTTGGTGGGTTTAAAAACGTTGGTGGTGGTATTGTTACCGCACTGGGCTTTATCATTTTTACCCCATGTGTAGATATGGCCATCAAAGGATTCTGCCAATGCGAATTCGGCGCTCTCGTTGATGTGTAAGCGGTTAAAGGGGGTATCCGGGTTTACCAATGTCCATTCGGCGCGGGGGTTGGTGTCATTGAGGCCCAGCCTGCCGTTATCCCCTTTGCCTGCGGCGTACAGGTCACCATTTGTAAGCAGGATAAAGCTGCTGTCTTGTATGACGGCCAGCTGCTTGATGGGGGCCTTATCGGCAAAAAATGTTATCTCTTGCGGGGTATTAAACTGCTTGGGGGCCTCGGCCCCCAGCCCCAGCTGGCCGTGGGTGTTATCCCCCCAGCCAAGCAGGCGGCCATCAGCTCGTAACATCAACACATGGTTGTCTGCCACAAATTGTGCCACTCGTTCATCGCCGCTATCAGCGGCGGCCACATAGTATGTGCCGCCGGGTGGCAACACGCTGGCAAACAGAGAGGCAATAAGCATAAATGCCAGCAGACGCCGCTTAAAAGATTGCTTCATGTTCATTTTGTTCATCCTTTCATTTTGTCGCATTAGGTACTGGATGAAGCTTCGTATCCATTACCTTTGTCTATGTAAAAAGGCCATGAACCGATAAACAGCTCATGGCCTTGAATATTCGGGGGAAAGGTGGGCGGGCAGCCCACCACAGCAATGCAGCGAAGGGAAAAAGAAAGCGGCTGAAACTCAGTCGCTTTTAATATCCTCCACGGAATTCTGAAAAGCTTTCCGTACTGCGAAAAATTCGCTTGTTGTTAACCCACCTTTGCAGTCTATGAGTTTCGATAAAATGCTCAATTTGATGATGTGTAAACTTGGGCAACAGCTCCTGCAGCGGCCTTAACAGACCCTTTGAATCTACAAACGCTCCCTTATTATAAATCATAATAAATGGCGTAAACCCTAGCGCTCTTAATGTGTATACCCGATGCAAATCCTGTTCATGGGTACTCCCATAGTTTGTGAGGACATAGACTGTTTTTTTGCGGTAATCTTTGCAGGTGGTGAGTTGCTGAAACAACTGAAAATGCGGGGTCAAATCTTCCGCTGGGTTATCCCAAGCAAAATGGATTGCTTCAGTTTTCACCTTGTTGAGTAAACGAATATTATCAGAGGCGACCAATCGTATATCAAGGCCCTGAGTAAAATCTATCCATGCTCCAGATAACGCAAGCTGGGATAACAGGTTTTCATGTTCCTGACACGCCAAAAGGTTGGGGTCAAGCAACTTGATAATCTTTGTTCCCCGCCAAAAATCCGAAAGGTCGGCGACACGTTGGGAGCTGCGGCCCTCTTTCTGTGACACGACGCAGAAAGCACACGACCGGGGGCAACCCCTCGTTAGAAATCCATAGGCTTCCTTATGGTGCGGATACAGTGTATAGTCTGGGTATAAATGCTCAATCTCTGACGGCAACTTGTTTTCGAGGCCGTATCCCGTGCCGCCACAGAACACTGCATCAGCATTGATGCAGGTGTTTTCATCGGGGGAATATTCCTCAGTAAAAACCTTTGCTTGATACACTGCATCGTAATGCTTAAAGCCGTCCCACCACTCCACAGTATCACCCAAAGCCTTATGGTGCGCCGAAATTTTCATAAGGGCAAGATTTGGAAAGTTGTGACCATCGACATCAATCAGACCTATTTTTGCGATATGCTCACCTCCTTGCGATGAAAGGAAAATAGCAGTGGCTAATTAGCCGCTTTATCCTTTCTTTAGTTCCTCTAAATCTATTTTGCGGCCATTTTTAAGCTCAATGTAGTATTTAACGAGATACAAAATCCCTTGAAGCGTTTTATCAATACTTGCCAATCTACGCTCTATAGCTTGAAGCTTGTTCCACTCTTTGGGTGTCATCCCTTAACCCCCCTTCACATTTAAAAAGGCAAATCGCCATCATTATGCGGTACATCGGCAAAATCCTCCGGCTCTCCATTGGAGTAAGCCACGGGCGGTTCTGCCGGCAGCGGTGGCTGCTCCCTGCCACCAGAGCCGTTACCTTTACCCTCAACAAAAAATACGTTGTCAGCCACAACCTCAACAACGTACCGCTTGTTGTTATTCTTATCCGTGTAGTCACGGGTCTGGATGCTGCCCTCAACGCCGATGGGCTTGCCCTTGCTGAAATATTTGCATACAAACTCAGCAGACTGCCGCCAAGCAACCACATTTATAAAGTCTGCCTTACGTTCACTGTCTTTACTGAACCGCCGGTCACAGGCCACGGTGAATGATACCACGGCAACGCCGTTGGTGGTGGTTTTGAGCTCTGGGTCAGCAGTCAATCTGCCGATTAAGATTGATTTATTAAGCATACGGTTTTCTCCTTTTAATCATTATGATTTAGGCAAATAGGCTATAGGTATACTGCCGAGCAGCTTCGTTTATCCAAAGACATTCTGTGCGCTTCGCGCCACGCTCTGCGGTCGTGTTCGCCTGCTTGCATGTCCAACCCGGCAACATATCCCTGTATAGGCCGCTATCGTACCCGGAAAGCAACACCATGCCCTTATGCTCTTTGAGTGCCAGCAGCAGTGCAACATGGTCTGCATCTGTCATTTCATGATTATAAGCATCCCCGCTGGCGGTTCGGGTTTGGCGCAGATAAGGCGGGTCAGCGTAAATAAGCACCTGCGGGCCATCGTGCGCACGGACAACCTCCAATGCCGGGCGGTTTTCAATTTGAGCTTGCATCAATCGCCCGGCTGCTTCAGCTATACACTCCGGTAACCGGCCCCATAAGGTGGGATTGTCCGGGCCGCCGTCTTTCATTTTGCCGGTGGTGTGCCTCCAGCCGTTGCTCTTGGCGGGAAATGCCCCAAAAGTCATCCAACACTTCACTGCAAACCGGCGGGCGCGTTCAATGTCACTGACGGCCTCCGGCTGATATGCGGCATCCCTTTCCTCCCGTGCCCAAGGGGTAAGGGAAACAGCATTTGCCAGCTCGGCAGGGTAGTCACGACACACCCGAAAGAAATTGACTACCTCACCGTCAAGGTCGTTGATGGTTTCAATGCGGGATTTCTCTTTTAAGAAAAAGATTGCACCGCTGCCGAAGTAGGGTTCCAGATAACTTTCATGCGGCGGCATATGAGAAAGCACCCACGGTGCCAGCCGCCATTTGGCACCGGGATATTTCAATATCGGATACATGAATGTCCTCCTTTACATCTCAAATTCGTTCTCCTCCTCGTAAGGTGGCCGTACCCAGATTGTTGCATCTATTTCCGTATTCCAAAACCATTCATTATGGAGCATATTGGGCATCATCGTTTCCAGCATCGATGTGGCCATAGCGCAAGCTGCAGGGGGCGGCACCATGTTGCCGATATGTTCCCGCCACGTCTTATCACTCTTGCCAGCCAGCACCAATGGCGTTCCGTCCTCAAATGTCATAGGCATCCCCTGTAGCATGGCCATCTCGTATGTAGTTATAGGTCTGTGCCAGCTGCCGTCCTCTGCTATGATTAGCCATACGCCACTGTCAGTATCTTTGGGGATGCTGATGAGAGCATCGGAGCCGTCTGGTACTCTTGGGTCTGCCACCGCAGCGGTAGCATTATCCACCTGAAAGTTTGCGCTTATAGTTTTGCTGGGCTTGTCCCAATCTGCCATACCATATACGCCGCTGCGGGGTGAACAGCTTAGCCGCGGGTCAGCCACTGCAGCCGTTGCGTTGGATGATGTAACAGATGCGGTGCCGGTGACAGTATCCATAGGCACATCCCAATCAGCGACCTTCATTTTTCCCCTTGCATCAGCAACATAATTGTCACCGCTGGTGATGGCGCCACTGGGCTGTTTCCAGCCGGTCACTTTTAATGCACGATTAAAGGCTGTGTAATTCAGTCTGGGGTCGGATATTCCTGATACCCCATTGCTGCGGCCTGTGCCGGTATTGCCGGTAATGGTTGGAGATACCTCATCCCAGCGTACCACCCGAAAGGCTCCGCTGCGTGGCTCATATCCAAGCTTTGGGTCGGCGCAGAGCACAGCGCCGCTGCCGATGCGGCTGCCGGTTATGACCGGGGCCGGTTCATCCATGCTGGTAATTCTATACTTATTCCCGTACCCACACACATTCTCAACGCGCGGGTCAGCAACCGACACAGCGCCGTTGTTCACACCATTTGCCCCTGTTACGATGGAGCTGTGCCGTTCCCATGGCACAATCTGATACAGGTTGGCGTAGGTATCTTTATCGTTGAGCGCCCGCCAATCTTTCCCCGCAGGGATAAGTGCAAGCCGTACCCACGTTTTAAATTGCAGGTTGGGAATGCGGTGCATCGGGCCGCAACGCTCAGTATCGCCCGGGGGCGGTATGCTTTCCAATACCTGACCGATGCTCTTAAGCTCATAGCTGTGGGGCTGGTAGATAAAGCTCATTAGTTTCCGAGGGTTTCGGGCGATAAGTAGATACCGTGACCGGGTTTGCCCAAGGCCACCTATTTTCCCGCAATCATGCACCCCTTCATGAAACACATAGCCATACATGGACAGCAGCTTTTTTACTTCGCCCAGGTTCTTCGCCCCCCGAGTTTGTATTCGGGGAACATTCTCAATCAAAATTGCTGCCGGCAAATCATCCTGAAATGCCTCAAGTGTTAGCTGCATAGAACGAAACACCAGCTTGTTCAATGCCTGATACTTGGGGCTTTTGCTGCTTTTCTCCGGCAACAGGCCCGAGTAGCCTTTGCACGGCGGCGAAAGAAAAACCACATCAGGGCATTGGCCCTGTGCGGCCTTCAAAACATCTGCTGGGGTTGCTTCTCTCCACTCAGGCGGGGGCGCTTTCCCCCAGAACTCGGTATATTGCTGGTGGTCGAATAAATCCATTTGGGTCTGTTCTACACCTGTGAGCCGCTTAAAATCCTCACAGCAGCTTGGGTCAACGTCTATACTGCCGAGGGTACGAAACTGTCCTTTAACGCCCCGGAAATGGCTGGAGGCCTGCTGAAAACCCAATGCCCCGCCTCCGCTGCCACCGAAGAGATGAAAAACCGTGAAATAATGAATAGGAGTTGGCCGTCCCTCAAGCCCCCCACCTTCCAGATAGGTGCTATTTATCAAGATTGCTCACGCTCCTTTGTATGGCCTTCTGTTAAACACTGGCAAGCAAGGCCTAACATATTTGCCGTTTGAGGCGATGCAATAGTGTTGGTAGCAGGTACTAAACATCGCGTAGTATTCCATATCCTCTAATTCTTCGTTAGTGACAGGGAGTCCCATATTTTGACAGGCACTTATAGTGTAGTAACCCTGTTGCGCTGCTTGGCCCAATGTGCCGAGATAAGTCTTGCCCTGCTCGATTACTTGTGTCTTTGTAATGATATAAAGGGCAGATAATCGGATTTCTTTTGCCTGTGTTCGTTCTCTAATGTTCATACTGTCGCTCCTTTCTCCAGAAAGTTTTGCGAGGTTCTCTGTCAAGATTATCATCATGCTTCATATCATAAGCTCCCTTTCAGACATTTATTTATGAGGTAAGTGGGCAATAAACACATCAAGTATCGCCGGGTCAAAATGTGTTCCTCGTCCAGCTTTCATAATTGCCACAGCCTCCATATGGGTGAAGGCCTCTTTATAGGGACGCTGAGATACTAAGGCATCATAAACATCAACGATATGCATTAATCGGGCGGAGTAAGGAATATCGTTTTCTTTAAGCCCCACCGGATAGCCAGAACCATCCCAATTTTCATGATGCGAGGTGCAGATATCTGTGAGGTGCGAAATGTATCGAGGGTCCTCCCCGGCAGCCAGTTGCCGAGCCATTTGAGCGCCTAGCCAAGTATGCGCAGCCATAATCCGCCGCTCATCCGCCGATAGTCGTGTTGGTTTCAATAGGATGCTGTCTGGGATAGCAATTTTACCTAAATCATGATAGATTGCGGCGCGAACAATATAGCTGCAATCCAAAGGCCGGCACTGGCTATCCAGACAGCCAACCCCCGCCAGCCAATCAAGCAGACGTTGCATAAGACGCTTTGTGCGTTCAAGATGATGCGCACATTCTACATCGCGCAATCGCAGCACCGTGTGCATCAGCTTATCGGTGTCAAAATGTGTAACCCTGCCATCTAGTCCTTCACAATTCACTCTGTCACCTCCATTTGTCATAATAAAAGCCCGCACAACGCGGGCGACTACAGACCAGGGATTTCCCAATCCAGACTGGTTGATGATTGTTCTTTGGCTCGTTCGCGGCGTGCCTGCTTGCTCAAATCTCCGCGTAATGCTCTGAGCTTTGCCCGGTTCTTCGCTTGCTGGCCGTTCAAGTTCCGGCTGAAGGCCCGAAAAAGCGACATCAGCAGATTTGTAACAAGATAGCTGCTTTGCGCTTGATACCAACCCTTATCCTCGGCCAGCATGCGTAAAACGGCTTCTTCGATGCGCCGGCACTGGCTTTCCCGGGCTTTTTCAGTAATGGGTTCACTGTCCTGCTTTCGCTGACGCTCAAAAATCATCTTGGCCAATGTACCGAGCTTTTCACAGAAGATTTCATTCATGAATTCTTCGCGGGGCGTGACCTGTTCGGGAAACAGGTGGCTCAATTCACCATAGACCTCATTCGATGCCAAGTCACTTTCCACCAACTGCCTGATCTCATCCTTGTAAGCTGCCATTTGAGCAAATACAGCCTCTTTTTCCTGCTGCAGCATTTCAAGAATGTCCTTTGCAGGAGCGTTAAGCTGAGAAGCCAATTCATGTAGCAGCTTTGAGAATTCTTCATCTTTCAAAGGAGATTTCAATTTGAAAATCTGTATCCGCAGTTCTTTATACAACAAATGGCAGCGAAGGGAGGATTGTATAGCCTTCTGCATCGGATTATCCTCAAGCGAATACTGCCGGTGTTTCCAATCCCGCTGGTCATAGAGCAACCGGGTGATAGCCGCTTTGACCTCTCCTGAGGAAAGGGTAGCGTTGCCTTGAGTAATCTGCTCAACCAATTTGTTTATCTGATTACGGAAATCGGTTGTCCAAAGCTCTTTGCTTTCTATAGCCGTTTCCGGCACTTGTGCGTAAATGCAATGATATAGCTGTGCCGCAGCCGAAGAACGAAGTAAGGCATCCTGTGTGGCTATTAGAACTTCGGGGCTACAGTACCACCCGGCTTCTGACATCATGATTTTCAGAATAAAGGCCTGCAGCCGTTCCTCTCTGGCCTCCTTCTCGTCCTCTTCGGATGTTGAGGGCTTTTTTTTCTTTTGACTGTCTTGAAGCACAATAACCATCTTTGACAGTGCTTCCAGCTTTTCCTTAAAGACGGTATCCACAAATTCTTCCTGTGGCGCCGGTTCAGTTGGAATTTCATTGGATAAGGAAATGTATTCCTGATGCACCACTGTATCACTGCAGATGAGTTCCTTAAGTTTTTTCTGAGCTGCCGTAAATCTATTAATGGCTTCTGTTTTTTCCTGACATAAATAGGCTACGACTTTCAGTTCGTCAGTCTCGTCAATCATTTCAGCAAGAGCCCTGACAGAAAGCATAAAATCCTCATTGTCCTGCAGGTTTCCTTTGACCTTAAACATACTTGCCCTTAGTTGTTTATATAGTAAATGTGATGATAGCGTGCGTTGGATTGCCGCGCCGATTTCATGCTCTACCATGTATAAACGATGGTTCCAATCCCGCTGGTCGAACAATATTTTTGTCAGAGCAGGCTTAACAGCACCCTGATGTCCTGCCAGCTCTTCATCAGATGCAGCAATATCTTCTGCCAGTTGGTTAATACCGCTGCGAAAATCTTTTGTCCAAATATTCAAGTCAGGGTCTTTTTCATCAGGCAATTGAGCATAGATACTTTGATATTGGCCTGTTAGTTCAGTATCACTTAATATAGCTTCCTGAACCTTTATACGGATGTGTTTCTCAAACTGCCGGCGTTCACCCTTAAACAATAAGGGCAGCTTATGTTCTCGGATGAAGGCAAGCATTTCATTGCCCAGCTCCTTGTGAATGCGTTCCATCGCCCGATCGCACTGCCACGCTATGCTTTCTTCGCCGTTGCCGTATATGTGGCCAACCTCTCGGACAGTCTGCAGGTACTGGTCAAGCTTATCGCCGTACCCCTTCACCTCCAGAATGCGGTCACTGGTTTTATCCAGAAGAGATTTGACTTCTGGCGGCATGTACTGGTATTTCAGACTACCGTCTTTAGGTAGTTCTCTGACAACCGCCATAAAAAGCTCCATAACCTCATTGTAATCTGACTGCGTTATTTGAAATAAGTTCAGTGGTTCAGGCTGCCCCAAATCGGACAATAGGGCTATCATCTCATCCTTCAGTTCGGCCTTGCTCAGTTCATCAGCATCAAGGTCCATATGGAGTTCATCACCAAGGCTGCCCCTTATTTTATCCATCTGGCTTCTCTGGGCTGCTTGTAGCTGCCTTATTTCTTCCCGGTATATTTCCCGGTTGAATTCAGCCCGCACATGCTCAGACATAACCTCAAAACGCGGTGCAGGAATATGCTCCTGTCTGACCTTATCGGAACCATCCCAATAGATAATGTGGACATGGGGATGACCTTTGGAATGGTGATATGATGCCAGCCAGTTAAAGTCCTCCGGGTCAATGTCCATTTCTTTTGCAATGATATCAATTTTCTGGCTGACCAGCTTCTGCCATGCATCCCGTTCATAAAAGCCCTTATCCAATGCATCATCATGCTTTAAAGATAAAATTACCCGGTATAGGGTGCTTACATAAGAATCTTCAACAACCAGCTTCTTCGCCTTTTCCAGATTATTAATAGTGGCCGCGGTGGCCATACCCGGCACTTTACCCCATAAGCAAAAACCGCAGTCCTTGTTGTAAATCGCTCCGGGCCGTGTGGCAATGTAGATAAGATGCTTTTTGTTCAGTACAGGGGTTTTGGGGCGGTTTACTGACCGATACCACTGTTTGTAAACAATACCTCGGGCAGCCATTTAAACATTCCCCCCAGGGTAGGGCCTTAAAAGCACCCCCTCCGGTACGGGCACCAATTCGACGCTGCGTGTTAAGCGGGCCAACTTGCGGATACCCACAGGTACGACAATGCGGTCCCTAGCGTCGAACCGCCTGATAGAATGGGAGGGTTCACTTCTGCTGCCGAGCATATATGGAATGAGCAGCAGCCCGTCAGGCCTAATGCGCATAATTACAATATCGGTCAGGCCCATCATGCTTCGCACGGTTTGTGAAAGAACAATACGCCCCCGATGGTCAAAGGTTCTGATACTATCCAATTTATAACTCCGCCTCTCTGAATATAGATTGGAGAGAACTCTCGATTAGCTTGTCAATTGAATCGTCTTTGCCTTTTATATAGGTGATACCCAGTTTTCGGGCCTTCACCGTAAGGCTGTTGATATCAAATTGTGGGCCAAGCTGTTCCAGCAGAAGTACCGTCAGGAAAAAACCGGATGAAGCTATAATGCCTGTCTTGGCATTCATTGCTGCAAGGCGTTCAACAGAAGGCTCTATTACACCCTTTACTGCCCTTGCAACCATTTCATTCAGAGCATCTTCGTCATGCTTAAAGCCATCAGTTTTTAGGCCTTTGCGCACATACTGCCGGATAAGGGTTGACATATCTCGATTTGTTTTAGCAGCAAACTTTTCAAGGGTTTCTCTTTCGCTTTGGGAAAACTTTACCGTCATTTGCACTGACGGTTCTTTTCGGCGCTGCATACGCTACCTCCATTTTTACATAAAAAAGAAGCCCTGTTTTCAGGGCTTCCAGACAAATGTTTATTCTATTGTTCCAGCTCGGCTTCTTCTTCCAGATACTCGTATGAAGTCTGTAAGTTGGCAATAAAAAAATCCAAGCGGCTGTTCTCCAACTGGCAGACAAAGTCGGCAAACGAGGAAAGGTCGTTTTCTA
Source organism: Bacillota bacterium (assembly GCA_023396215.1). Lineage (GTDB taxonomy): Bacteria > Bacillota > Clostridia > Oscillospirales > Ruminococcaceae > Heteroruminococcus. The sequence continues at coordinate 16,411 of JAEWWW010000106.1, forward strand.
CCGCATACTGTTCAAGACACTGGAAATAGGAAAGCCGATCTTCTTTTTTGACGATAACTGGCAGATATCCTCCACTCATGAGCTGATAGTTCATCAGCAGACGAGCTGTCCTGCCGTTTCCATCCACAAAGGGATGAACCCTTACGAATTCCGCATGGGTGTAGGCAGCCAGTTCTATGGGGTGTAGGCTTGTTTTCTCAGGTAGTGTAGCAAAGAAGTCCTTAATCTGCTCATAGGCCTTTTGCGGTGAGGGAGGGGTATGCTGCGCCCCTGATATATAAACATCAACCTGACGGTAGATACCGCCCTGCATGATATTATCCATAAGCATCTCATGGATGTCTTTTATAATACCCTCATCCAAAGGTTTGCTCTCTTTGATGCACTGCTTGATAAACTGAAACGCCCGGTTATGGTTGACCACCTCGTAGATTTCCCGGATGCTTTTCCCTCCGATAGAAACCTCGTCCTCCAGCAGCACCTTTGTTTCCATCAAGGTTAGGGTATTGCCCTCTATAGCTGTTGAGTGGTGGGTGTATTCCACATCAAACGCACGATTATAGTTGTCCAATACTTCCGGGGCCAGCAAATGCATATGTTCTCGTAAAAACCGCAGTTTTTCGTCCAAACTTTGATACTTCATATTGTTCACCACGCTTTCGTTGTGTAAATAATAGCATATGGAAACCGAGTTGTACACCGAAAAAAACCATTTTTTGGGTAAGTCGGATTGACATTCGATTTTAATAAAAAATGTCGTGTTGAAAGCTTTGCTTTCAAGCTGTTCAGGGGCGACAGAATGTCGCCTTATCCTGCCATTCCAGCCCTGCGGGGCTGGAATGGCTGCGTTTTCCACAGAGTGGAAACGCAGATTGCGGCTGGCGCCGCTTTACAGGAGAAGAAAAAGTGTCCCCAGAGGCGAGATTTCCACCGATTACGGCTCAGGTTCCGGTTCGGGCGTAGCCTGATAATGGCCATCAGCCATGCGGGCTTGTGCTTCCAGCTGCTTATGGGCTACAACCAGATCTGAGTTAAAGTCTTTTGTATTAGAAAACTGATAGAGAATGTTATAATTGCTTCCCTGTAACTTATCAGCAATAGCTTTGATAGCATTTTTGCCGGCTTGGTCGTTATCAAGACAGAGGATAATGCGGTCTATCTCTGGGTGCTGCTGCAGAAACCACATCAAGGCTTTGTCAGCTACGCCGGCCAGACTGATACGATGGGTATCGGTAATTTTCTCGCCGTTAAGCTTGGCCAGAGATGCATGGGAGATGGCGTCGATGGGGCTTTCAAACACCGAAACCGTTCGGCAGCCGAAGATTCCCTCGATATGAAAAGGATACTGTTTGTCCGACCCGGCTACGTCACGTTTAAAGGGCTTGTCCATAAAGCTGTTTGTACCGCGCTGATAAGCGTTGCGGGGAACCCCATGCTCATCATAGCCTACAAAGACGGCATTGTGATGCTCCGCCGACTCAAAGATTTTCTTATCTTTCACCAAAGCCGATACAAGGTCGGGGTCCAGCTTGCGTTCCTTTAGCAAATACGCAAACATCCGGGCATAATTCTGGTTTTGAGATGGTAGCTTAAACTCTTTTTTTTCTTCTACCGTTTCCCGCGCTTGTTTACGCACGTCATCCTTTTGGATAGGCTGGTTCTGCAATGTTTGAATGTTTTCACCATTTAAAATGAGCACCGCTTCAACATAGCTGCGGTGCTCGTAATGGGTAATAAACTTTAATGCTCCTCCTTGAATCTGCCGGCTGTTCCAAAACCACATGCCGGTTTTCTCGACGAAAACCATACTGCTATGTTCCTTATGGTGATAATACTTGCCCTTTTTAATAAGTGGATACCCCTGTGCTAAAGCGTATTCCAGTGCGCTGGTTTCATATCGGGCAAAATCATGCTGCTTGTCGGTGTAATAGAGATTGCCGTGTTTACTTATAGGCATCCTTTTTCCCTCCAAATAAAAAATGCAGGCCTGCGCCTGCTACAACTCGAAATCTTCCTCTGTATCCCACTGCGGACTACTCTCCCGCCCCTGCTGCAGCTCCACCAGTTTCTCCTGCGCCCAATCGGGCAAATGGCTGTCGGCAAGCACACCTACAATATCGTTGCGGCTCCAGCGGGTTCTCTCGCCATCCGCGAGGCAGGTGGCAAAGACCGACTGCCCCCGTGAACCGGCACGGCTGCCAAAACCACCGGTGCACAGCCATAACTGGCTTTGTTGAGTCAAACAGCTCTCGCGGAGAATTTTGGGAGAAATGACAACCACTTTGCCAATAAAATCCTGCTTCTCGGTGTCGGGCAGGCAGTGGGTGTAATCAAACAGCCCCAGCGATTGATACGCCCTACGGTACTGGTTGACAAAACCATCAAGCACTGCGGGGTGACTGTCTACGGCAAAGTAGGCATTGCGGTCGCTGTAGGCATCCTTGTCGGGCGGGATATAGGTCTGCTTCGCCCAATCATGATTTCCGCGCGAAAAGCGACCATCATAGTCCTTTTGCTGCAGGGAGTTAGAGAGAACATATGATACCCGGTGATAACCAAAATCAGAAATCACACGCTCGGCACAGCCCTTGTCGAGATGCATCCCATCAAAACCGTTGCGAATGGTTTCTTCAATGGCATTCTTACAGGCCACATTTTCTTTGTGGCTCTCTTTCCATAGGGGTAGCTCGTTCAGTCGTTGCGCTTCGTGAAAGGAATAGGGGTAGACATACAAAAAATCACTTGCCATAGATATTTCCCTCCTATAATCTTCTTTGTTTGATGTGTTTGAAAATAAAAAGTGCAGGCCTGCGCCTGCGCTATAACTCCAGCTCATCGTCTAATTGATACCCAAGCTGGTCTACCTGTGCTGCAAACCCTGGGACTTCTGAAAACCCGGGAGTATCAACATAATATGCCATCATACCGTTATCATTCTTGATAACCACTACATCGCTTACTGAAAGTGAATGGCCGGTAAAACCTTCAGGTAGGGCCAGATTGAATTGCTGATATAAGCTTTCTAGTGAGTCTCCTTCTTCCATTTTCCCCGAGTAAACCAGCCTGTAATTTCGAGCATCGGGATATTCACCGCTGCGCTGGAGGTCGGCCATACTTATGAACCGTCGATAACGGTTCTCATCTCCCTCCTTTAACTGCAGAATGGAATATTCGTGCGCATCCATGAAGTTCTGGCAAAAGCCGAGATAAAAGTCCAAGTCAATTCCAACATTGTCAATTATGACATCTGCTACCTCTTTTGCGGCGGAGAATACATCCATCAGCATCTTGCCAACCTTGTTATCGGGAGAAACCTTAAAGCCAAAGCGTTCTTCAATTTCGCCAAAGGATATAATCCAGTTGCCACTTTCTGTTAGCTCAGTTCCTTCTTGAATAAGTGTTGCTGCAATTTTGGCAAGCTGTTCCTTTACTACAGCCTCTTGGGGCGGTATATCGTAAACCCGAGCATGGCCTTTGATAATCGTCACTATCTTCGCAGCCAGCATCTCCGGAGTATGCATGATACTGACGCGATCCCCCTGCCAAGTGCCGCCAGTATGATTGATGCCATTGAGCAGCTTAATCCCCCGGGCCGGTGGCTCCCACTGGACCAGATTTGTGGTGTAATCGTCCAGCAGAAAGTCAGTTGGCCGGATGTCCTCAATAGCGTCTGCCTTGCTCTCACCGCAGGGTACAAAAATCCGGTGTGCTGCGTCAATTCCCGGTAGGTGTTCATCCAGCCACTGGTTCTTTTCTATCAGGGCATGGGGGCTATCCGAAAGATAAGACGAAAGGATATGTACTTCAATTTCTGGGTGGTTGGTATGGATTTGACGGATGGCCTCCACCACTTTTTCCATAGGCTTGAGGTTGGCAAAGTAGCCATACTCATAGAGAGTTTCCAGCCGGTCTACCGGCTGGAATACGGCAACAACGCCGTCCATATCGACAAAAAGGCGCTGGGTAACAATGCTATTATTCAGAAGCTCCATGCGCTCAACAATTTGTTTTCTAATGTCACTGGTATAGCCTTTTGGCAAGTCGCTTATCAAGTAATCATCATATTCCATCCCAATTGCTTCAAGGGCGCTTATTAACCTTTTCTGCAACTGCTCCGGAGTGGCCTCATACTTCGTAACATGCATATTGTAATCGCCAAACCAGCTTACCAAACATTCTTCAGGGGTTATCCCCACCGCTTCCTCGTAGGCAGATATAAGTTTGCAATCAATAGAGCTAAAATCATGCTTATTAACTTTGGCTTCTATTTCATTTCGTGAAATACTCATGTTACCATGCCGCCTTTCATCCTCAATAGTTGATACTGATATATGAACATGTGCTTTATTCTAAAAAAGCAAAGATAAGAATACTGCAGACCAGTCCAGTAAATGCGCACCCCATTATGGCCAGCATGCAAGCAACACGCACATTGTGCCAATCATGAGCCGGGGGCAGATAAATATCTTCCCAGCGGATAAATTGCCGATATGCTGGTGATGCCGACACGAGGGCAGGAGCTGGAGCAGTATCGCATTCCAGCGGGGGAGGCTCTATGGGTTGGCTGACCTCTGGGGGCTTGGATTGAATGGGATTATCTGAATGCGATATAGGTTCTTCTGGCAACGCGGGCGGTAGCTCTTTTATTGATATTGGTGTTGCCGGTACTTCGTCAGTGTGTAAAGAAAGAGGAGAAGCAAACAAAGGCTTCTCCTCTTTACTGGCACGGCTGGCATTGTGGTATACTTCGTCAGAGTTCAACAGCTCTCTTAATGTTGGCTTTTTCGGAAAGCTGATTATCTCTGGTTTTGCCGCTTGCTCCTTCGGCGGGCTTTTCAAATGGCGTTCAGCGTTCATTTTTCCCCTCCTTTAAGGCTCTAGGTCCATTTCATCCGACTGTACCGTCTGCTCAAGTACATTTTCATTGCCTACATCATCAACAATGCAATCCTGAGATTGCGTCACATCTAATAGTTGGTTTAACTCGGCCTGCCGCCTTGTTGCTTGCTCCAGCTCCTGCTCCTGTTCAAAAGGCTGCTCCAGCATATCTTTAGCAGCTTGTATAGACTCGTCCAATTGCTCCAGCTCACGGTGGCAGATTTCTAAGCGCCCCTCCAACCCTTTTACAATGTTTTCTATGCGAGTGATATTCCCCATCCCGGCGTCCGAAAAAAGTTCGGTAGCATACACTAGGCTGCCGCAGATGTGAATTTCCTTTTGTGACGATAGCAGATTGCTATGTAGTATTAACTTGAAACCCGCAAAGCTTCCCAAAACAGGGGTTTCACCAGATTTGTAGCTTTCGGCTAGAGCAATGAGATACTGCGCTGCCTTTTCCCGGTTATCAAACCGCTTTCCTCCAATATCGATTTCAAATTCAGGAGGAATATTGGCGTCGCGCTTTGCAATGTCTTCCTGCAGACGCATAATTTTGTTCTTAAGCATTTGACTTTTCTCTGGAAACTCCTTCGCCAGCCTGTCCTGCAGGCGGTACCGCTGGTTAAGGTGCTGGCTCTTGAGGATGCCCAGACGCTGCACTTCAACATCCACTTCAATCTTCTCTTTGATGTGCGGATTTCCCGACGCGATGGCCTGAGCTTCTGCATAGGACAGTGTTGCTTCATCAATATCTTCACAATTTCGGAAGTGATAATTTCCACTCATAATCTGGGAGATAAAGCGCTGCTTGGTTTCAACAATATTCCACAAATAGGCATCGAAACTGCGTTCAGTCACATATCGGTCAATATAGACTGTATCGTACATATTTCCGCGCCGACGAATGCGTCCAGCACGTTGCTCAATGTCGCTGGGCCTATAAGGACAATCAAGCTCCTGCAATGAATATAACCTATCCTGAATATTGGTACCTGCACCACACCGTATGGTAGATCCCATTAGTACCCGAACAGTTCCTTCGCGAACTTTTGCAAAAATTTCTTCCTTTTGGCGGTCATTTTTGGCATCAGTCATAAAGGCAATTTCAGTGGCAGGGATGCCTAAAGGGACTAGGCAATCCTTTAAACCATTATAAACATCAAACTCCTTTCCGGGGCCGGGTACGCTTACATCACAAAAGACAAGTTGAGCCCCTTTATTATCAATACTGTCTTTATAGTGTTTGTAGATACGCTGGGCGCATTGGGCAATTTTCCCCCCACTATCATGCGGTGCAAGTGGGTTGATGAGCCGCATATCAAGCCCTGCTCGGCGTGCATCGCCTATGAACTTAAGCATATTGTCCTCGGTGGGCTCCACCTCACGGTTTCGGATGCGGTTGACTCGTTCAATGCCCTCCTGCATGAAGGCCTCCAATTCCGGGGAAGGCTGGCATACGATAACATTTGCCTTCCCGCCCGCCAGTTGAGGAACCGGTAGGTTGAGCATCTCTGCAGTTTGTATGTCAGCAACTTGACAAAACATCTGCATTAATTCCGGGATATTGTGAAATTTGGCAAAACGAGTGCGCAGCCGATATCCGTTCCCCTCTGGCGCCATCTCAAGGGTCGTTGTTGTTTCTCCAAAGATGCTTGCCCATTCATCGAAGCACCGTATACCTTTTTCTAATAGCAACTGCTGCTGCAGGTAACGTTGCATAACATACATTTCAGCCATAGAGTTTGATATTGGTGTCCCGGTGGCAAAGGTGATTTTTTTCCCTCTTTCTGTAAGGTAATCGCACTTCACCGACATATCACTGGATTTCTTGGCTTTAGCGTTACTTATGCCAGCAACATTAGTCATTTTTGAAAAGATGGCAAGGTTTTTGTAATAGTGGGCTTCATCCACAATTAAGCTGTCTATGCCCAACTGCTCAAAGGTGAGCATGGTGTCCTTTTTGCTGCTATCCAATAGTCCTTTAAGCTGGGCTTCCAACGATTTGCGTTGGCTCTCCAGTTGCTTTATTGTCCAGTTTTCGCTACGATCCCGTTTGGCTTGTTCAATGCCTTCCATCAGCAAATCTAAATCCTGTTGTATTCTCTTTCTCATGTATGATGCTGACATGCTGATTTTTTCAAATTGGCTATGCCCAATAACCACTACCTGTACATCTGAAAGAGCAATGCGACTAAGAAAACGTTGACGTTTGCTTTTCTCAAAATCCTCCTTGGTTGTAATCATTGCTTTGACTTGAGGATACAACGCATAAATGTCTTTGCCAAATTGCCGGGTAAGATGATTGGGAACGACATAAACAATTCTGGTGGCAATGCCTAGCCGCAGTTGCTCCATTCCTCCGGCAATCATGGTAAAGGTCTTTCCAGCTCCAACTACATGGGCGAGTAGAGTGTTGTCACCGGAAATTATTCTCATGGCCCCATTTTTTTGATGAGGGTCCAATGCGAAAGATTGGCTCATGCCGGGGAAGGTTAAATAGCTGCCATCATATTGACGCTGGCGTATACAATTAAAACGGTTATTATACTCGCTGACCAAGTCATTACGGCGTTTAGGGTCATGGAAAACCCACTCTTTAAAAGCCGCCTGTATCATGGATTGCCGTTGCCGCGCTGCCACCGTCTCTGCATGATTGACCACATACTTCACACTATCTTTGCCACTGGCGGTTATGTGGGGTACGGCGTCTTTGACTACAACGTTTTTGAGGTTCAAGGTTTCTTCAAGGATGTGGTATGCGCTCATACGAGCTGTTCCAAACTTTTCCTTAACCTTCGCCCCAAAATCCAGTGTTTTGCCGCGGATGGAATACGCTTTTCTATAGCTATTATAGGTGACATATATACTTTTGCCTTCGGTTCCTTTCAGCCACATGGGCGTCCCAAAGGTTTCGTACATGAATTGGTTGTAATAGTGTTCTGCAATCCATGTGGCTCCCAAGCGCACTTCAATTTCGCCGGCCTCTACCCAAGGGGGCAGCGACTTTTCCAATGCTTCAACATTGCGGGCAAATAAGGCTTGATTTTCCTGCTGTTTTGCCACCTCAAGCTTTGCACGAACATTGCCAGAGAGGTATTCTTCTGCTGTTCGCCAACCCTTTGAAGGGTTGCCCGGGTCGTGCTGTAGCGGGTCAATATAGATGCTCTCGCCCAATTCGGTGATGATGGCCTCTAGCGGCTTGTTATAAAGATTTTGGATGTAATCAAAGTCTATATGGCCTTTGTTATTTAAACTGAGCAGAAGGGCGTCACGGGCATTGTCAGCGGATGTGACCTCTTTTACCGCACCGAGGGTGCGCCGATGAAAAACGTCCGCCTTCTCATAGCTCTTATGGCTCTCATCAAGGCTTTTTTCATCGCTTTTTTCATACTCCAGTGACAATAGCAGTGCGGCGTCACAATCCTCGGAAAAAAGCCGGTAGTTTGTGGGTGCATTGAGATATCCATACTTTGCAACAAATCCATCATAGAGCCGGTTAAAACTTTGCTGTGCCTCCGCTAAATTATCATCGCTGCAACCGGATAGCTGTATATCCAAAAGCTCGTGGAGCGCGCGCCGAATTTCTACCATGCCCTCGATGCGCTCTATCTGCTGGGGCCGCAGGCCTTCCACAAGCTTCATGACACTGCCTTCACGATAATAGACAGCACCATCAAAGACGGTATAAGAGTAGTTCTTCACAGATGGGTCAGCAGGAATAGTTTTTTCTTCTTCTGTATCTTCTCTACCCGTTATGTGGCCATCAAGGTGCTCAACTGCCTCCGCGAGCTGTGCAGACAAATCAAGTCCTGCAATTGGTGCCAATTCGGTTGTTTCTCCAAACTGGTTTGTACTGCGCACCATCTTGCCCAGCATCATATGAGGGTTAAGCTGAAAGTATCGGTTAATTGGTATACCATCTTCCGTTTCTCCCAGCTCTATCCAACACAACTCTTTTTCTGTCAGTTCAAATATTGGGCTTGACCGCTTTTTAAGAAAAAGGATATCCGACGTTACATCCGTGTTGGCACTGGCGGCAAAGGCGTTGTTGGGCAATCGGATTGCACCTATAAAAGCAGCCCTCTGTGCCATGTATTGACGAAACGATACATCCTTTTTATCCAACGTTCCTCTGCTGGTGACGAATATAATTAATCCGCCTGGGCGCACCTTGCACAGTGCTTTGGCAAAAAAATAGTCATGTATCAGCAGGTTGTGCTTATCAAGCTGGGGGTCAAAGAGCCTGTAATTGCCAAAAGGAACGTTGCCAACGAACACATCAAAATAGCCATCCGGGAAATCGGTGGTTTCAAATCCCTGAATCCGAATAACTGCGTTGGGGTATAGCTTCGAGGCGATGCGACCGGAGAGGCTGTCCAATTCTACGCCATGCAAGGTTGACTTGGGCAGCCATTCCTGTGGATAGTGGGCAAAAAAACCACCATTGCCTAAAGCCGGGTCGATAACCCGGCCACCATCAAAGCCAAAGGCTGTGAGGGCCTTGTAGATGCCCTTTATCACTTCGGGGGATGTGTAATGAGCGTTGGGAGTTGAGGCCCTTGCGCATTGGTACTCAACGTTATCCAGCAGCTCCTTGAGCGTACTATACTCATTTGCCCATCGGGTATTCTCCGGGTCAAACGCTTGGGGCAGCCCGCCCCATCCAGCATAGCCTGCAAGTATCCCTTGCTGCTCTGGATTAGCTGACTGCCCCGATGCTTCTAATTGTTTGAGTAGCTTAATCGCTTCCACATTGCGAGAAAACTTGCCGACAGCGCCGGTAGGAGCGCGATCCGCCTCACGATAAGTATAGTTTTCAAGTGCAGCGAAGCTTTTCAAGGGTTCGCTGCCGTCTGCACCAGAGGGAGAAAAAGAAAGAGGAACCTGCTCTGGTTCCTCTCTTTCTTTCAGTTGTTGTGTCAGAAGCTCTCGTAGAGTTGGCCTGTGGCCGAAGCCAGCTATTGGGTTGTCACTGTGTTCAGTGCCTGCTGGATAAGCAGCCCGCGGTCCTCCGGGGGATACTGCTGGTAAAAATCCTCCATCAATTGTGCCTCGGCTATCGGGTATACGGTGTTTCGCCACTGCACCGTCGCCAGAAAGTTCTCGCCGTTGGGGCGGGGATATTTCTGTAGTAGTTGCTCGACGATGCTCTTCTCCTGTCTGGTCAGTGCCTCGTCCATCTCCTGCAGGAAGAGGGTCAACAGTTGCTCCTTCAGCAGCTCCTGATAGTGTATGGGACGATGCCCTTTGAGGTAAGGCAATATCTTCTGAGCGTATTTCCCCAGCGGCTCGTTCTCGCTCATTCCCATCCCTATTTGCGGGATGTAGGTCATTGTTTGGTTGTCCAGCAGATATTCTATGCCGTTGCGCACTATGGTTTCTGGCAGGGTGTTCTTTTCTTCTCTCATGGGTTATGCTCCTTTCAATTGTTCGCAATGTCTTTTCGGCTACCTCTGTTACGGTTGTGCCAATGAGTGGCACCATGCCAGCCATGTTGAAATAGCCAAGAGGATATGCCTTGGTAATCAGGCTTTCGCAATCTAAGTTAAGTCGATGGCAGATTGCAATAGCAGCACTGGCAGCCAGCGCCTGTTCAAGCTGCGGCTCGGATTGTCCGATTGCTTCGGTAATCATTTCAGATATAGCTGCAATGAGGTTTTCTTCAACGGTTATGCTATTATCATACACTGTTCCCAGCGCAGAAAAAATGGGATCTACATAATTTCTATCAAATAACCATAGGGCAGGCTTTTTCTCAGGAGGGCCGGCAATAGAGGAAATGTCATAGTATTTTGCAGCGTATCCTTTATACACACTATCATCAAATACGCGGATTGCTGTACTGCCTTTTTCGATTTTCAATCCAAACAGTTTATCCCATTGCTCCATAGTTGCAATAGCAGTTGCGTGGGGGCATTGGGCATAGAGCAGTATCAAATCCTCAAAGCGATACTTGTAGTTTTGGCCGCAAAACCGAAGGAAAGTAGCCCAGTCTTCTGGAGATGCGGAAATGCGCTCTAAAGTTTCATCGTACAATGCGGTCAATTGTTTTTTAGATGTTATCTGCAACGCTAATTCTCCTGTCTATCTAATCTTTTTTGCTCTGATAAAAAATAGTCAGAGCAGAAATGACATCTTGCTCAAGCTGCTGGGGGGTAATATTCTTCGGCACAATCTTCTTGAGCTTTGAGTAACGGATTTTAAAAGTGTTCATTTTCTTTGGTTTGATGATATTCAGTCCCAGCAGTTCTGAAAGGGTGGTGTCCGTTATTTCAGTTCCTTCCCGATGAAGTATTTTGATTTTTTCGGCGGTGCGCATATCCAGACCAGATTTTTTTTCTACAAAGAAGAACTGAAATACCGTTGCCTGTGATGTGCCGTCCAGCATGGAAATCTCCACGCCGGCACGGAAAGACAGCGTGCCGGCGTCAACCAATTCCATCAGCCCTGGCGTCAAGTTGCATAGACTGATATATCGACGTATCTCCTTCTCACTGTCAGGGCTGTTTTCAGCGATTATTTGCGACGTTCTTAACTTTGGGTCCATTGGACCCAAAGTTGAAGAAATGGCTTTACCTTGCCGTTTCATGCTGTCATAAAGTAGCTTATAGGCAAAGGCTTTTTCGCTGTGCAGCAGTTCCTGCCGCTGGTTAAGGTTGAGCTGTACCAGCAAAATATTGGCCTCGTCCTCGGTACAGTCCCGGACCATGCAGGGAACATGAGTGTGTCCGCACATTTCAGCCGCTGACAGCCGGTTGCGGCCACTAATAACAACATAGTGTTCCTCCACGGGCCGTACAAGGAGAGGAGAAATAATACCGAATTCCTGCACGCTGGCAGCCAGCTCCTTCATCTGTTCTGGGCCGTACCTGCGAAACGGCTGATTTTCGATTGTATCCAGACCGCCAATTTCCAACCGAACCACGGCATTCTCGGAGATTGGAATTGCTTTATTTTCGGCGTCGCTTATAGATTGACTGCTGTTTTCGTATTCCGACAGTCCACTTTGTGGTACTTGGAGCAGTTTGTTGTAATTCAGGGTAGGCAAAGTACTTTCCTCCTCTCATTGTTCAAATTAAAATGTGCCAACCGTTGGCACATTACTGAGGTATGATTTCGATACTGAAGTTGCCTACATTCTTCTCACCGTCACAGTAGAGGTTCATTGTTAGTGTCTGGCCCTGCCTTGTAAACAACCCATCAGTATTGGGGGGCTGGGTAGTCAGAGTGGTATACTCATCATCAAATGGGTGGTAGGCATCCAAGAGGTCCATCAGGCCATCCAGCGTTTTTTGCAGGGTGCTGGCCTTGCGGTGTATCTGTACTTGGAGCTGCTCGGGTGACGGCGATAGGGGAGGGGGAGTAGGGGTGGCGGTGACCGATTTCTCTTTGACTTTTTGTTCGGAAGCAATTTGTTCCTGTTGCTGTTCCGGAAGCTTTGCTAACTGCACAGCTTCTCTAATGGTCATATTCCCCTGTGTAAATTCCTCTTTGAGAGGTGCGGCCAGATTTTTTACAATGTTTTGATAGTTTCCGACCTGTGCGGGTGAGAGTTTTAAGTCATTTGCAATTTGTTCACGGACACGACCGGGAACAGGCTCTCCACGTTCCTTTTTGATACGATACAATTCTTCTAGCCGAGCCACTTCCTGCATAATTTCGGCAGGGGAGCGCTCCCGGACATGGGCATTGGCTAAAATCAACTTTATTTCTGCATCAACATCATCGTCAGCATTGACTTTGCAGGGGGCCAACTCGTAAAGGTCATGGCCCTGCTCAACCAGATGCAAAAGAGCTGATAGGCGGCGTTCTCCGCTTATCAGCTCATAAGTATCGGTATCCACTTCCCGCACAACAAGGTTATGCTGTAATCCATTCAGCAGGATGCTTTCCGCCAACGCTTCAATGTCCTTAATACTATAAAAGTTCTTTTCACTCCTCCGAATTTGCTTGATTGGTAGATACTTAATCAAAAAGTTTTCCTGCGCAGCAAGTCTATTACCGGTATCATTAATTCGGTTTAGATTTCCAAGCACTTGACCAGTCAGTTTAAAATTTGCCATGGTCATACCCTCCTTATAGTCCTCGTTCCAAAAGCTCGGCGGTCAGTAGACGGTAGCCAATGCTGGCGGCACACCGTGGTTTATCAAAGACCACTGGTTTTTTATTGAAAGTAGATTCCTTTACGGCGACATTTCGTCTTATGGCTGTATTGCACAGTTTTAGCAGCGGTGTGTCCATAAGCGTTTCCTTAACCACCTTATTGACTGTGGTGCTTTCATCAAGAGTAATAAAGGCTCCGAGATATTGGAGTCGGTCATTGAACTCATCCCGTACTTCGAAGATGGTCTGCATCAGGTTATTCAACCCATCCAGAGCATACTGGTCAATCAAAAGAGGTACGATTACAGTCTGTGCAGCGGTCAGAGCATTGATGGTAATTACTCCTACGCTGGGAGGACAATCTATGAGGCAGTAATCGTAGTTGTCTTTAATTTGAGCCAATCCCTTTTTAAGTCTATTTTGCTGACTGCGGGTAACATCCGAGGTTATCTTTGCCTCTACAAATGCAAATCCAATATTTGAGGGAAGGATATCAATGTTCGGATATTCTGTATGTTTGATAACATGTGAAGTGAGGACACCTTTGTCCAAAAAGACCTCAGAAATGCTGGGAGAAGTTGAGTCGTAAGAGTTGAAGGTTTGGGTTGCGTTTGCCTGTGGGTCAAGGTCAACGATTAAGACTTTGTGTCCCAACTCGCTGAGGCAAGCCCCGATGTTGACCGTTGATACTGTTTTGCCGACTCCGCCTTTAATGTTTAGGATAGCTACGCTTTTCATTGTGTCATTCCTCTTTTCTGTTGTAATAAAAAAAATGTGCCAACCGTTGGCACATTTTGTCCAAGCAATTTAGCTTATTTCGGGGTGCTCGTCATACTGCAACAAGGTTAGACGCTCATAAGCGTCTATAATAATTGTGCTTATCTGCTCCCTTACTTCGCAAGAAATGGGGTGCACAACATCGCGATATTTGCCGTTCTTATCCGGTTTGCTTGGCATCGAAATAAACATTTTATCTGGTGTCGCAATGACTTTGATGTCATGCACAGCTACTTTATCATCAATCAAAACTGATACCACCGCTTTTAAATTATCGCTGTCGCATAGCCTAATTTTAGATACTTTAATTTCCACAGTTTTAGCTCCTTATTTTTTCTCGAAATGCTTTTGACAGGCCTCTCGTGCTTGCCGCGATAAGCGGTAAACAACCGGCTCTCGGGTTTTATCTTCCACCTGATCAAACATATCTTCCCAATGCTTTACTTCCATAAATTCCGTGGCTTCGGTCAGGTCGTCAGCATAGAAGTAGCGGTTGATGCTGCCAAGACCATCCCGGAAGGATAGGTGCAGTACGACAATTTTGCCATCCAGTGTGCCGGTAGTATAAACCTCTATGGAGAGGTTGCCGGATTTCATGCCGTACCAAGGGTATTTGGGATTGTCATTCATGCCGGGTGTTTTCTCTAAAGTGGTTCCGGGGATGCCCAGCTCACGCTTGATTAGCTGGCGGGCCCTTCCCATTGTCAGACGATTTTCATTCATTGTGTCATTCCTCTTTTCTGTTGTAATAAAAAAATTGTGCCAACCGTTGGCACAAGTGAAATCCATTATTTGGGGGAAATATGAGCACTTGACTTTTAATCAAGGTGTCCGGAGTTCGAATCTCCGGTGGGTCACCAAGGCGAAATCTCTGGTACAGGCATCTGCTTGTACCAGGGATTTTTTGTATAGGAAAACCTCCGGCTGTGCCGAAAGTTCAAGCACCTTCTGCCGGGCTTTCTCAAGGGGGAGGACAAAGTATCGGCCCTTCCTGATAAGCACAGTGCTGAAAAAGCACATCCGAATCTTCTCCCGCGGGAAAAGCTCGGATGTGCCTTTTTGCGTCTGCATTCAGCCTGCCGGCGGCGGCATAATTGCTTCTCGTGACCATTCAGCCTTTTGTATGTACAGGCTTTTCTTATATTGCGGCTTCTTTTAGTAAGGGGGTACTGGAATTTATCTAAACCCCTAAAAGACGTTGCGCCGTAGTCCGGAAGCTGCCATAAAATAAAACTGCGACCAATATTACATTCTATTTATAAAACATCAAAGTCGGCAGAGCCCCCGTTATTTAAAGGATTCTCTAAAATAATCCATCAATATTTGTGCGGCGGCGGTAGGGGTACTCCCTTTGCGGGAAACAATGCTATAAGGCCGGGTTGCGTTGCCGCTGGCAATGCGGTAATAGTTGGGTTGCTTGCTACCCGAAGAAGGGGCGATCAAAATTTCCGGCACAAACCCCACCCCCAGGCCATTGGCAATCAACATATTTACGGTATCCCAATTTAAGGTTTCGTAGATATAGTTGGGAGTAAAGCCAGCTTCTTCACACAGGCGCTTGCCCATTTGGGAAAATTTTTGTACCGACTTCAGCCCAATAAAAGACTCATTCTTTACCAGCTGCAAATCTATGTAGGGAAAGCTGGGGGACGGAGTAATCAGGGCGGTCACTGGGTGCTGCTTGGGCACCGCTAAAAAGATTTCTTCCTGATGAATCACCTCATAGGTAAGCTGGCTGTTTACTGGATGCAACGGTAGTGTGGCAAAATCCAGATGACCGCTGATAAGCAGATTTTCCAGCACATAAGAGTATTCTTCGCTAATTTCCACCTTAATATGGGGGTGATCGAAAAAAAAGGCAGGTAATACCTTGGGTAAATAATATTTGCTATAAAAGGGAGAGATGCCAAGGTGAACCGTGCCCTCATACATATTTGCAATATTAGAGATACGCCTGATCATCTTTTCCTGCAGTTGCAGGATAGTAGTCCCGTCCTGCACAAAAATTTCTCCTGCAGGGGTTAGCTTCAGCGGAAAGCTTCGCCGGTCAAATAAAGGGGAGCCCAGATCATCCTCCAACTTTTTAATATATTGGCTTAGGGCAGGCTGACTGATGAACAACTTTTCCGCTGCCTTGGAAAAACTGCACTCCCGTGCAATGGTGATTACATATTTGATGCCTTTAATATCCATAAATCGCTCCTGATTATAATTAAAACTTATAAGTTATTATATATTAGAATTTGACTTTAAACAAGCGGACATATAAAATTAAACCAAATCTTATAAACTCACATGGAGCGAACTGGTAAAAATCTCCACATATAATTTGACCAAATTAGTCTACTTTATAAACCGAACATAAATCCAGATTTTAAATTGAAAGAGCTATGGGTTTGTACATTGGTATTAATATAATATTGGGTTATGAGCAAAGCAAGGGGCAAACCGGCTATTTTAAGGGAACCTCCCTTAATTAGAAATAGTAAAAATGCATGAGAGAAATTAGAGGAGGAACAACAGATGAAAACAGGCAGAAAAGTCCTGGCTCTGGCGCTGGCGCTGGTACTGGTGCTTTCCTTGGCGGCCGGTTGTCAGTCGCCCGCACCCAACCAGGATGGGGGAGCCCCCCAATCCCAAGGTGCATCCACACCGGAACAAAAGCCTACCCAGAACCTTACCCTGTCGGCGGTGGCTTCCAGCTCGGGCTTGTTTCCCTACTGCGTAGCAATAGGCAAAGTGATTTCTACCCATCTGCCGGAATATCAGATTACCGTTTCTGAATCGGGCGGCAACGTGGATAACACCCAGCAGCTTCGCATCGGTGAAATTAAAATTGCAAACAGCATGTCCAATACCGACTATGAAAGCTACACCGGTACCGGCGATATGTTCCAAGGCCATCCCTTTGAAAATTTCCGCATCCTTTGGTACTATGAAAGCTCTCCGATCCAGATTGTAGTCGCTGCCGATTCGGGCATTGAGACCATTTGGGATCTGGATGGAAAAACCTTTAACCCCGGCGGCACCGGTACGGTGGCTGCGGTTGCAACCCGTGCCGCGCTGGATACCCTGGGCATCAAACCCAACTATTTTGAAGCGGGCCAGGCCGACGCTGCCGACGCCTATGCAAACCGGCAGATTGTAGGTGCTGTGAAGACCGGGCCTTTTCCCGACAGCTATGTCATGCAGCTTAACACGGCGCGGCCGGTCAAGATGCTGAACATTTCGGAAGAAGACATGAAAAAAATTCTGGCGGCGCTCCCCAGCCTGAAAAGTGCGGTTGTCCCGGCAGGCGCCTACGAAGGGGTGGATGAAGACGCCCTTTGTATGTCCGCCTATCAGGGCATTCAGGTAAATATGGACTTTTCCCAAGAGGATGGCTACAGAATGTGGAAAGCCATGTGGGAAGACGGCAAAGAGATTTGGCAGAGCGCCTACGCGGTGGGTGCGGATAACAATGTTCCCGAAATGACCCTTGCGGGTGCTTCCACCCCCTTGCACGCAGGCACCGTCCAATACCTCAAAGAGCTAGGCTATGATGTCCCCGCAGAGCTGATTCCCCCCGAGTATGTAGAGGTAAATTAATCGAATTGGGTTAGCCAAAATGGAAGGCCTCCCTGAATCGTTCATGCAGATTTAGGGAGGCCAATTTAATAGGGGAGCACGTAGAATAATGAGGAAACTTACAGGATTTTGGAGATGGGTGGTTGTCATCCTCTCGATTTCGCTGGTACTGTTCCAGCTTTATACAACCGGCGTCAGGCTGTTTTCCGACATGATTCAGCGCAGCGTGCATCTGGCCTTTGTATTGGCGCTGGTGTTTATTTTGAAGCCCGCAACCAAAAAGAAGGAACAAACCACGGTGCCCTGGTATGATGTCCTGTTCGCTCTTATTTCGGCGGCAAGCTGCATCTACCTGATCAGCATCTACAAGATTGTAATCTATTCGCCTCTGCAATGGGTGTCGCAGATAGACAAATTTTTCGCGGTGGCGCTGGTGTTTCTGGTGCTGGAAGCAAGCCGCCGCTCGGTGGGCTGGACCTTCCCTGTGCTTGGCCTGGGCTTTTTGGCCTACGCCTATTGGGGGGCTCACTTCCCCGGCATGTGGGCGCATCAAGGCTTCTCTTTTAACCGCATTTTTCAAACCTTTTACCATAACACCAACGGCGTCTGGGGCACCATGCTGGGGCTTTCGGCCACCATGCTGGCCATGTTCGCCATCTTCGGGGCCATTCTCTCAGGCACCGGCGGTGCCGAAACCTTTATTAAGATGGGACAGCGCATCACCGGCAAGGCCGTCGGCGGTTCCGGCAAAATCGCTATTGTTGCCAGCAGCCTTTTCGGCATGGTTTCCGGCAGCGCCATCGGCAACGTGGTTGCCACCGGCGTCTTTACTATCCCTACCATGAAAAGGGCGGGATATTCCAACGAATGGGCGGCCTCCATCGAGGCGCTGGCCTCCACCGGCGGGCAGATTATGCCCCCGATTATGGGCGCCGCCGCATTCATCATGGCGCAGCTTATCGGCGCGAGCTACATGTCCATTGCCAAGGCCGCAATCCTGCCCGCCATTTTGTTCTATGTAAGCTGCTTTTATGCGGTGCACCTCGTCTCCCGCCGGGATAATATTCAAGGGGAAGATGTAAAGCCCGATATCAAAATCAGAGAATACCTGGTTATATTGATTCCCCTGGCGGTCTTTCTGTTTTTTCTGGCAAAGGGCTACACCGTCATGATGGGGGCTTTCTGGGCTACGCTGACCGCCCTTGGCACCTATATCATCACCTTTGCCATTGCCCATAAAAACGTAAAATCAGTAGCGACAGCCACCGGCAAACTTTGCTTTACCACCGCCCTTAACGGGGCCAACGGCATTGTGGATATGTGCGGCATACTGGCGGGCTCCCAGATTACGATTTCGCTGGTTTCCCTTACCGGTTTAGGGGTAAAGCTTTCGGATGTCATCGTTTCCTTGGGGCAGAACAACCTGTTCCTCTGCCTGTTCTTTTCGATGGTGGTCTGCATCATTTTGGGTATGGGCCTGCCCACCACGGCAGCCTATGTGCTGGGTGCGGCGGTGCTTGCTCCCGCGCTGATCTCCTTGGGGATAGCGCCCCTGCTGGCCCATCTGTTTGTCTTTTATTTTGCCTGTCTTTCGGCAATCACTCCTCCGGTCTGTGTGGCGGTGTTTATGTCTTCGGGGCTTGCCCAGGCAAACTGGCTTAAGGTGGGGGCAATCTCCTGCCTGGTAGGCCTGCCCGCCTTTGTCATCCCCTACACCTTCTGCTACAATCCGGCGCTGGTGCTGCAGGGCTCGCTGCTGGATATTATCATCAGTGTCACTACCGCATTCCTTGGCGTTATCATGATTGACCTGTGCATCGTGGGTCATTACAATAGCAAAATCAAACTATTGCCCCGGCTGATGCTGATGGCGGGCGGACTTCTGTTCTTAGTGCCCAGCATCCCTCTGGCCGCAGCCGGCGCAGTGGTGTCTGGCGCCGCTGTTATGCTGATCAGAATTAACAACAAGAAAGCAAGCCCAATCCAAGCAGGATAGACCATCGGACAGGCCTATTCAATGCATAAAGAAGGTGTTACCTATCAAACAATCATTTTTTCCAAATCGGGGCAGATGGTTTAAGGGCAATATACATAGCCATACCACCCGTACCGATGGTACCTGTCCTCCTCAAAAGCAGATTGACGACTACCACGCGGCGGGGTACGACTTTTTAGCAATCACCGACCATAATGTGATTGATTCCCACCAGCTGCCCTGCGCCCCCGGTTTCTGTTTGTTGCCCGGCTGGGAGCGGGATATATCCTATGCGCCCACCAAATGCCTGCATCTGGTGGGGCTCACCCTCAAGGATGCACAGGAGCAGCCGGTGGTTGAGGAAAAGCGCTGCGTACCGGGTGAGGTTACCGACCAACAGCTGCTGGACCAGATGAAATCGGACGGGCAGTTTATTATACTGGCGCATCCTATCTGGTCCCGTATGGAGCCGGACGAGGTGCTTTCGTTGCAGGGCTTTGACGCCATTGAGGTTTTCAATACTGGTTGCGAGCGGCTCTGCCATGCGGGCCATGCCGAGGTTTATTGGGATATGCTGTTAAGAACCGGCAGGCGCGTATATGGGATTGCCTGTGACGATACCCACCAAAAGACCAAAAAAAGCGACCGCTTTGCAGGCTGGATTATGCTTTGCACTCTACAGCCCACCCATCAGGATATCCTACAGGCATTGAGGCAGGGGAGCTTCTACTCCACCATGGGCCCCGAGATTTACGACTGGGGCGTCGAGGATGGGCAGCTATACATCCATTGCTCGCCCTGTAAAGAGGTGCATTTTGTGACCTATCCACCCCGAGGGATGGCGAACTACAACGATAGCAGTGCCGGCATGCTTACCCATGTGACGCACCAACTGCGCGGTGGCGAGACGTATGTACGCGCTGAATGCATCGACCAAGACGGCAATGTGGCTTGGACCAATGCCATTTTTATGGAAGATTTATCGCTTTAGCTTTATCTGCCCTGAAAACTGAATAAACACTTACTCTACATCCCCGCAGTTTTGCTCTTCCAGTGACTGCGGGGAGTCTTATTAAGGCAACACCGCACAATTCACGACTACCGCCTTAAGCACTCTATCGCTTGCGGATTTTCCGTAATCCTTCACAAAAATCCTCGCGAATACACCCAGTATTCCCTGCGGTTTTTGTTTTGTCTGACGAAAAATCCGCCGACGCGCCAGAGCACTTAGAATTGTGCGGTGTTGCCTTAAGCAAAGTCTTGTGTTTTCTTTTTGCCAGTAATCAAGCGGTGCACCGGCTTACTAAAAATCACAAACATTTTGAGAATCCAGAAGGAGAGTAGTTATGAAAAAAGGGGTATTGCTTTGTTTGACGCTGCTCATTTTTTCCGCGATGTTTTCTGGTCTGACAGTTTGGTCCGCTGGGGCGGTACAGACCGATGATATTTTGTTCCGTGCAGATTTTGATCTTGACGTAACCCCTGAACGCATCGAGCTACAGCCGGGGGATAACCCGGACTATGGGCTCTATTATAAGCGCAGCAGTCAGACAGGCAGCTACAGCAGCTCGGCCTGTATTGAGGATGGCAGGCTTTATCTTTCGGCCACTCAGGGTTCAGGCAACGTGGATTCGGTCTGGTTTAACGATGTTGTTGCCAGCCCCGATGGCGATTACACCATTGAAGCAGACTTTTGCTATACAACCAACCCTGGCAGCCGCTATCTTGGGCTCATGTACCGGGTAAAGGACGAACGCAACTTTCAAAAGGCCTATGTCACCCCCACGAAGGTTTCGGCCAATGGGCAGGTAAACGGCAGCTGGTACAATGATGTTCCCGGTTACAACAAGTTTGACTACAGCTCGGGAGTCACCACCGGCACGCCCTTTAAGATGAAGGTAGAACTGAACGGCAGCAATGCAACCCTTTACTACGCTATTTATACAGACTATGAAAGTAAAACCGCCGGTGAATACATAGAGGTTATGACCATTGACAACATCCCTTCCTCGCAGCTTACCGGTGTTTATGGTTTTCTGATCTCTGGCTGCACGGCCTGGATTGATAACATTGCCGTCACTTTAAACAGTAATGGCCAGGAAATTTTTCAAGAGGATTTTGACAGCCTGGGTCAATCCCAAACAGAAGTTAACCTGACCCCCGGCGACAACAGCACACACGCTTTGTTTTATCGGCAGGCCAACCAAACCGGAAGCTATACAAGCTCGGCCACTCTCAGGAATGGCAGGCTTTATCTTTCGGCTACACAGGGCTCATCGAATCTGGAACTGGTCTATTTCACCAATCCTTTTGAAGAAGGCGACTATATCGTAGAGGCCGACCTGTGCTATGAGACCAACCCCGGCAGCCGCTATCTGGGTCTCATGTACCGGGTGCAGGATGGTGCGAACTTCCAAAAATCATATGTTACCCCCACCAAGGTTTCGGCCAATGGGCAGGTAAACGGCAATTGGTATAATGATGTGGCCGGTGTTAATAAGTTTGATTATGCCAGCGGGGTAACCACCGGCACACCTTTTCGGATAAAGATGGTGGTCAAGGGCAATACAGCGGCTCTTTATTATGCCATCTATCAGGATTATGGAAACAACATCCTGCCTGAGTACACCTATGTGACTACTGTATCCAACATCCCCGAAAGCCAAAAGAGCGGCAGTTTTGGTTTTTTGGTATCGGGCTGTACCGCGTGGATTGACAATCTGGAGGTACGTTCTTACACCAATATTGAGGAAGACTTTAGCACTGCGGCAATGGCTACCGATCTGCCCGAAGGGTGGAGCGGCATTACCGGCAGCACCGGGCATCAGGTACAAAACGGCTCATTGTATCTGAATGCAACCGCCGGGTTGCGAGCGGTTCAGGCAGACCTGCCCACCGTCCGTAATTATCAGGTGGAGGTAGATGCCACGATATTAAGCGGTAGCTCAAGCGGATGGGCGTCCATTACCTTTAGAAACCGGACTCTGGCGGGGTGGAACAATGCCAAGATTGGCCTGGATGGTGTGGCAGCCATCAATACCTATCGAAACAATGTTCCCTTTAGCGTAACAGCCCCGGTGCCCATTAGCACAACCAACGGCAGCATTATTGCAGGTAGTTCGGCCGGCAAAACGGTGCAACCCGGCCAGACCTACCGGCTCAAGCTCGTGGTTGAGCGGAGCAGGGCAAGGATGTATGTGGATGGCCAGTTGATGACCACCTTATCCCTGACCTCTGATTGGGATGTGGGCGGCGTTGGCTTGGCGGCAGGCGGCGCTGAGGTCGCCTTTGACAACTTTGTCTTCCGCCGGATTGAGGTGGAAGAGATACCCCCCGCTCAGGTTGCCGAGGTATATATCCCCGGCACCGGCATAGTGAATCCCCCTGCTGTTATTGCCAATATTGATAGCACAGCGGCTTATCAGGCATTGACCGGTGCCCAGACGCCTACAACTGCTTTATTCCATGTGAATGAAAACCTGGACATTGTATCCGGCTCCGCCGTCATCGATACCCTTGACAACGCGGTAGCAACGCTGAACAACAGCATCCCCGCCTTTTTCATTGACAGTCAGCAAACGGCGGCCGCTATTGCAGGTTTTATTAATGAAAGGCAGATGTCCGACGCATTCATTGTAGCCAGCCGGCAAAACGCCTCGCTGGTGAAAGCGGTCAGGCAGCAATGCCCCAGTATCCGGGGAGCCATCTGGATGGATAGCAACCCCACCACCCTGGCGGAAAAAGTGGCCGCCCAAAACATAGTCAACAATAACCTTGCCAATTTGCTGATTCTTCCGGAAACCATCGACGTTGAGGATATGGATTATTACAATCGGCGCTCAATTTCAGTGTGGGGGCAGGTGCAGAGCACCGCTGCCGTTTATGCTGCAATAGCCAATGGCTATAACGGTGTGGTAATTGAGGATTACAGCACAGCATATCAGGTATATGAAAGCATAACGGCTACCACCGTCAGTGGTAAACCCGCGGTGGCTGCCCATCGCGGCCATACCTCTTACCCTGAAAACACCCTGCTGGCCTTTGAAAAGGCTATGGAACAGGGAGTAAAGCTGATAGAGACCGATTTGCGGCTTAGCGCCGATGGCGAAATTGTGCTGATGCACGACGCAACGGTGGATCGAACCACCAACGGTACCGGCAATGTAGCATCGCTGACATTAACCCAAATTAAGAACCTGGTGGTGGATAATGTCAACGGCTACGCCGAACCGGTACCTACCCTGGCAGAGATGTTTGAGCGGTTTAAGGGCGAAGATATGGTGATGCTCTGCCACATCAATGTGACCAACGCCACTCTGCGCAACCGCTTGGCAGAGCTTTTGGATGAATATGGAATCGGCAGCCAGGTGATTGTGTTCGCCCGAAGCGCACAAAGCTCTTTTAGTAACACCTACCTGCAGAATGTTTCTTTCATCGGCGGGGTATCTTACCCCTTTTCGCAGGCCATGGGCCACACTGATGCCATCAAGCAGCTGATAGAGGCTAACTCGCCCTATAACTACATGCCCATACCATTTAGCGCCGGGGTTTATACCGACTACCTTGGCACGGGCTGGGATTTTTGCTATGCGCTCAATGCGCGGGGGATGCTGCCTTGGGTGTCCACCACCAACAACCGCAACACCCTTAACGCAACCTTGATGACAAGGGATGGCTTTTTTGCCGCTTTAACCGACTATATAGGCTATGCCTCCGACTATGCATACAGCATCTCTGCCGAAAACCAGACGGTGACGGTGGGTAGCAGCATCAACCTTGGGCATACCCTCAAATCGCTGGACAGCAGCTTTGACCAAACGGTACAGTGCCGCTTCCTGCAGCTTGATGGCGTTGATATTGAGGCAAACGGAACCGCCAGCCAATCAGGTACCGCCACCATTGTATATTACTATGATGTTGTGGACAGGCATGCATCCCCTTACCGGGTTTACGCATCCCCCGTTATTATTACTGTAGAGTAAGTTTTTAGCTCCGTTTTGCCCAAGACAGATCGCAACTAAAAAAGGAACCCCCCGGCCCCGGGGGGTTCCTTTTTTAATGGGGGTGTATTAACTTCTTCGCAGCGGCACTGCCGAACGATAGAGCGGGCGGCCTATCCGCAGCAGGGGTGCCCCACGGCGGAATCCCGTGTCTGGCTGTTTTGCGCCGGGTCCTTCATGCACAGGTGCACCGCCGTGGTGGTAAACGCCCCCGGCAGCGCGAGGACGTTGGGGCTTTCGCCCACAAACTTCTTTTTCGCGTCGGCCAGCGCCTCCTCAAAGGTGGCGCGGGTCTTAAGCCCCATACCGCGGGCGATGCCCGGCTCCCGCGCCCCTACGATATAGATGGCGCTGGTGTGCTCCTCGGCCAGATGGCCGCAGCTCATCATGCTGAAGCCGTGAAAGGGGTGAAAGGCGTTGCTAAAGCGGTACTGGCGGATATAATCCTCTCGGGTGGCAAAATACTCCCCCAGCCGGTTCATATCGGGCAGGGTGTTCATGTAGTCGCGCTGAAACATGCCGTACAGCTCCCGGGCGTAGGGCCAGCGCTCGTCGTGAAAGTATCCGTCGCACAGGCTGGAAACGATAAAGACGCAGCGGTCGCTGAGGATGCGTTTATGGCGTATCACCTGCGCCGAAAGCGCCTGCATCATCTGGATGGGGTTGGTGCCCATGCCGTTGCCGTAGTGGAAGTTGGTGGGCATGCCAAACACAACCACGTCATACTTTTTCTCGGCCCAATGTACATAGGTGCGCTTATCAGCCACCTGCCAGCTTATGGGCTGCATCTCTTTGGCCCAGCCGCTGAAAATTGCAATCTGCCTGCTGCTGGAATCCAGCACCGCGTCGCAGCAGAAAAACTTTTTGCCCATCTTTTCCTCCATGAGCATGCCCTGCTGGTCAAACTTATGGCGCATCTCGCTGGAGGCCGAAACCGGCATAAAATCCTGCCGGTGCATGACCTGCGGCACATGGTGGGCGGCGATGCTGCGCCAGTGGGTAATGCCGGTGGCGCAGTGCTTGTACCCGGCGCTGTAGCCGCCGTAGGGGTTGCCCTGAGTGTGCCCCACAAGGATGGCAATTTCGGCCTCAAAAACAAAGCGGTTCATAATCACATGGTCGCCCGCCTCGGTGTAGCCCACGTCCACCAGATTTTCATAGTCCTCGCTGTCGTGACTGGTAATCTGCCCGGTGTGGTAAAACTCTTCAAAGAGCTGCTCGCCCAGAATGGTTTTCATCTCGGGGACGGTGGCGCGGGGGTGCAACCCGTTGGAGAAAAGCAGCAGCACATCCCGCTTGCGCACGCCGGCCCGCTGCAGCTCATCCAGGCAGGCCCTGATGGCCACCTTGCGGTGAGAGGTGGGCTGGTTGCCGCCTTTAACAATGTCGGGGATGATGATGACCACCCGGCCGCCACTGTGAGCAAGCTCGGCCAACGGCGGCATCCCAATAGGGTTGCGGATGCTCTCCAGCGTAGCGACATAAAGGCTTTCCCAGCTCTGTTCCAGACAGGGCGGGTCGGGCACCGTTTTGCCCGGGATAAACACGTCGGTATTCTCGGGAAGCTCGGCGCTCATCAGCCCCTCACCATACTCAAATTGTAGCTTCATATCCAACACTCCTTACATATCCTTGGTGACAACCCAGCTCACTCCGGTGCCTTCTATCTCTGCCACCACGTCGCCGATGGCCACGGGGGAGGTCAGCTTCACCTTGCGCAACAGCGCCATGGCGTCGGCAATCTTCTCTTTGGGGATGGCGTCGGCTGTTTTAACGGGGCAGCAGGGGTGCATCGCACCCTCGATGCGCACAATGCTGGTCAGCACCCGGGTGGGGGCGGTTACCTCTTTTTTGCCGTAAACCTCGCCGCGGGGGCAGGCGTTGCCTGTTACCGCATAGCCGTTCTGGGGGTCTACCTGCAGGCGGCAGCCTTGCGGGCAGACGATACAAACCAGCTCAATCATACATGCACCTCCTCTGCCAGTTCCACCGTCAGGCAGTCGCCGGCGGCCTGCTGCAGCAGCTTTTGGGGGATGTTAATTTTCTCCATCTCGCCCGGCACCAGATGCTCCCGCTTAAAGCTGCACAGGCTCCGGCCGCCGTCCCGCACAACCACCGTTCTGCCACGGTATACGTTGTCCACCCGAAAGAAAACGGTCACCGCCTTTTCGTCGGTATCCACGCGGATTTTTTGAGGCACAGTGTAGGTAACGCCACCGCCGTTTTGCAGCGCCAGCACCCTTCCGCCGCCTGCCGCGCCCATGGCATAGCGCGCCGCGGCAGCGCCCGCCCTGCGGCTTTCCAGCGTTACAAAATCCACCAGATCGTGAACATGCACCACATTGCCGCAGCCAAAGATGCCGCTCACCTCGGTTTCCATATTTTCATAGACAACCGCGCCGTTGGTGCGGGTATCCAGCGGAATCCCCGCCGCCTTGGTCAGCTCGTTTTCCGGGATAAGCCCCACGCTGAGCAGAACGGTATCGCAGTCAAAGGTAATCTCGCTGCCGGGGATGGGCTTGCGGTTCTCATCCACCTTGCTGATGACCACCTGCTCCACCCGTTCATTGCCCATAATATTGGTGATGGTGTGGGAGAGATAGAGGGGGATATCATAATCATCCAGACACTGCACAATGTTGCGGGTCAGCCCGTTGGAGTAGAGGCAAAGCTCGACGCAGGCCAGCACCTTGGCCCCCTCCAGCGTCATGCGCCGCGCCATGATCAGCCCGATATCGCCCGACCCCAGCACCACTACCCGCTTGCCGACCATCCAGCCCTCCATATTGATGTAGCGCTGGGCCATGCCTGCGGTCAGTATGCCTGCCGGGCGGTCGCCTGGGATGGCAATTGCCCCGCGGGTACGCTCGCGGCAGCCCATGGCCAGCACCACCGCGCCGCCGTGTATCTCCATCATGCCCTGCGCGGCGTTGACGGCATAAACCACCTTATCCTCGATGGCAAGCACCATGCTGTCCAGCAATATCTCCACACCCAGCTCCTTGGCAAGCTTAATGAAGCGGGCGGCGTATTCCGGCCCTGTCAGCTCCTCCTTGAAGTAATGCAGACCAAAGCCGTTGTGGATGCACTGGTTGAGGATGCCGCCGGCTTCCTTGTCGCGCTCCAGCACCAGCACGCGGGCGGCGCCCGCTTCTTTGGCGCTGCATGCCGCGGCAAGCCCCGCGGGGCCGCCGCCCACCACCACTACGTCATATTCCAGCCTCATCTGCGGGCACCTCCTTAATTGGGGATGTCAGGATGTAGGTTCCATCCTCATCCATCGGGATATCGCGGGGGGAAACACCCAGCTCCCGCGCCAGTATCTCATGCACCCGCGGGCCGCAGAAACCGCCCTGACAGCGGCCCATACCCGCACCGCAGCGCCGCTTGATGGCGTCAATGGAGCGTGGAACAACCGAGCGGTGAATCGCCTCTACAATCTCGCCTTCGGTCACCGTTTCGCAGCGGCACACAATCCGCCCATACAGGGGGTTTTGGGCAATCACCTCGGCCTTTTGCCGCAGGTTCAGCGTGCGGAATTTAACCCGCTTACGGGTGTCGATAAATTCCGCCTTTTCGGTGGGTTGCAGCCCACACTGCAGCAAAATCTCCACACATTCTTTAGCGATGGCGGGCGCGGCCGAAAGCCCGGGGCTCTTGATGCCCGCAAGGTTGATAAAGTGGGGGCAGATGGGGGATTCCCCGATGACAAAATCGGGTATTTGGGTGTTGGGGCGCACCCCCGCGTACTCGTGAATGATTTCGCGGAAGTTAATGCCGGGTACCGAGCGGTGCCCGTGGGCCTGCAGCTGCTCCATCATGGGCGAAACGGTGGCGACGCAATCGCCGTTCTCCACCAGATAGGAATCGGGGCCCACAATCAGGTTGCCGTGCACGGTAGGCGCAACCAGAACCCCCTTAAAGCCGTATTCATCGGGGCAAGGGAACACCACCGAGTTGATGATTCCGCCCTGCGACTTATCCAGAACATAGTACTGCCCGCAGAAGTTGGTCTGCACAAGGTCGTCTCCGCCCACCATCCTGTAGACGTCGGCAGAAAATGCACCCCCTGCGTTGACGACATAGCGCGCGGCGTATTCGCCGCTGGTGGTAGATACGGCGAAATGCCCATCCTCCTGCTTTTGAATGGCGGTTACCCGACTGTTCAGGTGCAGTGTCACCCCGTTGCGCACAGCGGTTTCCGCCAAAGCGATGGCGTATTCCCACGGGTTTACAATGGCGGAGGAGGGCGCGTACAGGGCTGCAATCAGATTGGGGTTCAACTCCGGCTCCAAGGCCAGTGTTTCTTCCCGGCCGATGATGCGCACCCCCGGCACGCCGTTGGCGACGCCCCGCTCGTAAAGCATGCGCAGCTCGCCCATCTCGCGCTCGTCAAAGGCCAGCACAAAGGTGGGTATCTCACGCCGCTCCACATCCAGCTTTTCGCAAAGCTCCTTTGCCAGCTTCACACCCTCTACATTCAGGCGCGCCTCCAGGCTGCCAATGGGGCAGTCAAAGCCCGCGTGCAGAATGGCACTGTTTGCCTTGGTAACACCGTTGGCAACATCGTTAAAACGCTCGCATACCGCAACCGAAAGGTTGTAGCGGCTCAACTCATAGGCTGTGGCGGCACCAATGATACCACAGCCCACTATTAATACGTCATACATCGCTGTTTCTCCCTTTTCTACCACCATTTAATTTGGTCGGTTACATATTGCCGTATCTTAATAAACTCGGGGGAGGTTACATCCCGCGGGCGGGGCAAATCCACAACCAAATCCTCCTTGATGGTGGTCGGCTTGTTGGTCAGGATAAGGATGCGCTCGGCAAGATAGACCGCCTCCTCAATGTTGTGGGTGATAAAGATAACGGTGCTGCCCAGCTCTCTCCACAGGCGGATGACCTCGTCCTCCAGATAAAAACGCAGCTTGATGTCCATCTGCCCATAGGGCTCATCCATCAGCAGCAGGTCAGGGTTCATGGCAAAGGCGCGCCCAATGATGATGCGCTGCTCGGTGCTGACTGAAAGCTGGTGGGGGTAAGCGCTGCGGAAATCCTGCAACCCCATCAGCTGGATGATATTTTCAACCCGCTCGTTGATTTTGCCCACCGGAAGCTTTTTAAGCTCAAGGCCAAAGCGGAGATTTTCTTCTACCGTTTTCCATGGAATGGCCGAGGGTTCCTGAAACACAAAGGCAAGGTTGTGTTTTTTGGGGTCTGCGGATTCCCCATTGATGAGCAAATCCCCCTTGGATGGCATGTAGATGCGGGTCAGCAGATTTAAAAAGGTTGTTTTTCCGCAGCCTGTAGGGCCTACGATGCAAACAAACTCGCCCTTTTTGACATTAAAGCTGATATCGTCGAGGACATGCAGGGTGTCAAAATATTTTGTAAGGTTGTTAACCTCCACTTTATAGTTACTCATACCTGCTCCTCTCTTACAATGCCAGATCTGTGTTGTCGCTGATGGTTCTGCGCAGCTGTAGAAACTTGGGGTCAAGGGCGTTTCGGGGGCGGGGCAGGTCAATTTCATAAATCTCTTTGACCTGCGCGGGGCATTTGGTAAGCAAAACGATGCGGTCGGCCAGATAGAGCGCCTCCTCAATGTTGTTGGTCACAAAAAGCACGGTGCGCTTTTCCGCATCCCATACACGGAGTATTTCATCCTGCATGGCGTAGCGGGTCTGTGCGTCCAGCTGCCCAAAGGGTTCGTCCATCAGCAATATCTCGGGATCGTTGGTATAGGCGCGCGCGATGCCCACCCGCTGCTTCATACCGCCCGAAAGCTGGTTGGGGTAGCTTTTTTCAAACCCCTGCAGCCCCACAAGGTCTATGTATTTTTGAGCGACTTTGCGGCGTTCGGCCTTGCCAACCCCCTTCATCTTCAACCCAAACTCCACATTTTCCATAACGGTTTTCCACGGCATCAGCGCCAGCTTCTGAAAAACCATGCCGATGCGTTCGTCGCTGCCCTCCAGCGCCTCGCCCTCCAAAAGGATGCGCCCGTCAACCGGTTTTTCCAGACCTGCTATCATGTTGAGCAGCACCGATTTGCCGCAGCGGCCCGGTCCCAGTATCACCAGAAACTCGGAATCCCGAACCTCCAGTGAGATATCCACTACCGCGTCAAACACCTGATTTTTTATAATATAGCTTTGGGAGATATGCTCCAGCCTCAGCTTGATTTTTTGACGGTCCACGGGCACACCAACCTTTCCAGTATTTGTGTAATGATGGCAAGCAGCGCACCCACCAAACCAATGCAAATCATCGCAAGCAGGCAGAGGGTGTAATCCCCTGAATCCATCCCGCGGGTAATCAAAAAGCCGACGCCCGATTTACCGCCCAGCATCTCGGCCGCCAACACCACCATCCAGCCCGCGCTGGTGGAGGTGCGTATGCCGGCAAAGATGGCGTCCAGCGAGGAAGGCAGCGCAATCTCCAGCAGCATCTGTCGGCGGTTCGCGTTGAAGATTGAGCCCACATTCAGGTAGAGCTCCTGTACATTGGCGATACCTGCCTGTGTGTTCACAACCACCGGCATCAGCGCACCGATAAAAACAATCAGAATTTTGGGGAACTCGCCGATGCCAAACCACATAGTCATCAGTGGCACCCACGCCAGCGGCGGCACCGAGCGAAACGCGGTAAAAATCGGCCCCAGCAGTGCATTGGCCTTTCTGTTCCAGCCGATTAGCACGCCAAAGGAAATGCCCACCAGCCACGCCATACCCAGTGCGATAAACACCCGCTGCAGGCTTGCCATGATGTGGCCCATCAGACCAAGCCCTTTGATTGGTTTTTCGAGAAACTTTATGTAACGGTCTGCAATATCCACCGGAGAGGGGAAGCTGCTTCCCTCTGCCGAGGAGGCCGCAAACCAGAGCGCAACCAAAAGCAGCAGCGAAACGACCGGCAGCACCGCATAGATGCGGCCCCGCAGCTTTTCTTTACGCTCCGCTTCGCTTACCACGATAGAGGCTATATTCTTGTTCATCTCTTCCACCTTAATACCCTTCTTTCTACCTGCCCCAGCAGCCAGGTAAAGGCGACGCCGATAGAGCCGATTGCCACAATGCCCAGAATAATGATATCCGGCCGGGCAAACTGCCGCCCCTGCTGTATCATGTACCCAAGCCCGGTGCTGGCGGCAAGCATCTCGGCTGCGACAAGGGTTGCCCACGCGTTGCCCAGCGCAACCCTCACGCCCGCAAAGGTCAGCGTCATAGCAGAGGGAATGCCAATCTTATAAAAAATGACAAAGGTTGGCGCGCCGCAGGTCTTAGAAAAATTGATTAGTAGCTGGCTGGTTTGCCGGATTCCGGTGTAGGCGTTAATTACACAGGGAACAAAAGCAGAAAAAAAGACGATAAATGCCTTTGCCTTGAGGCCCACGCCCATCCAGATGATGGTCATCGGTATCCACGATACCGGAGGGATCGGGCGCAAAATCTCAAAGACAGGGCGCATAAACTTATCAAAGGCGCGGAACCAGCCCATAAAAAGCCCCAGCGG
This sequence comes from Bacillota bacterium, assembly GCA_023396215.1. Taxonomy (GTDB): domain Bacteria; phylum Bacillota; class Clostridia; order Oscillospirales; family Ruminococcaceae; genus Heteroruminococcus. The sequence continues at coordinate 48,229 of JAEWWW010000106.1, forward strand.
CACGCCGATGACAATGGCAAGCCCAAAGCCGGTAAGCGCCACCTGCATGCTGGCAAGGATATGGGCCTCCAGCGTCGCGCCGTCGGGGTTGGGGTCCACCAGCTTGGTGAAGAACAGCTTGACTACCTCGGTGGGCATGGGCACATAACGGCGCGGCAGCCAGTCGAGCAGAACGGCTACCTGCCACAGGATGATAAACGCCAGTACGCCGGCAATAGACAGCATGGCAAGAAAGTAGTCGTTCTTCCGCTTTTGCCGCTGCACCTGGCTGATGCGCTCCTGCTCGGTCATACTTACAACGGGAGAGCTTGGTTGACTCATTGGGGGCCTCCTTCAAGAATTTACCAAGAATGGCTGTACATAATGGCGGAGTGGTTTCACTGCCCTCCTGCAAGAGTAGTGAAAACCACCCCGTCGGCTTATGTTACCTCTGCGGGCGCGCCGCCCGCGGTTAGCTGATGTATTTCAGCTCCTTGAGGGTATCGGCGCATGCGGTGGCAACCGAGGAATCAATCAGCCCCTTGCTGAGAATGGCCGCACGGTCGTCGGCGGTGTAGCTGCCAAGGCTGATAAAGAAATCCAGCGTTTCAAAGAGATAGTTGCCTGCCTTGAGCACCTGCCCGGAGCCGGAGCGGTCGGGCTCCTGCACCGTCATCTGCTTGTAGCTTTCGGCCACAGGCGGGCAGTTAAAGACCTCCAGCGCGCGGCGGCAAATGGATTCGTTGGACTCCACGCCCTCTTCCTCGCAGGATTCCACATAAAGCTCAACCGCTTTATCCATGTTGTCGGGGCTCTGTTTGCACCACTCCCAGGTCATGTAGTAAACCATCCAAGCCAAATTAATCAGCTCGGGCTTATCCTTGAGGGCGGCGGGGGTGGCGCAGAGGCCGCAGACGTTGTTCAGCATCATCTTGCCCATATCGGTTACGCGCACCAGCCCCATGTCTTCGGCGTTGTAGGCAACCGCATTCCATGCGCAGACCGCGTCTGCCTCGCCCGCTTTAAAGGCGGTGAGCCCCGAGGTAACATCCATGCTGACGATGGTGACGTCGTTGATGCTGCCGCCAATGCTCTCCATATAGCTGGCAAACATGTACTGCAGCGTTGTGCCGCTGTTGAGGATGACGGTCTTGCCTTTCCAGAGGGCGGCGTTGCCGGGGTCCTTGGCAAGTTCGCTGTCGGGGCGTACAAACAGCGCGGTGTTGGCCTCGTTGTCACAGATGCCAATCATGCGGATGTCATAGTTCTTCATGCCGTTGAGGACGCCCGGCCCTCCCACGTCACAGATATCCCAGCTCGCATTTGCTTCCATCATCGCGGGGCCGCCAATAAAGGATTCATACTCAACATCGATGTTCAGCTCATCAAAGAACCCCATCTTATCGGCAATGTAAAAGGGCATACCGTGCGCCGACCCAGAAAAAAAGCCGACGCGCAGGGTGGCGCGCTTATCCAATGGGGTAAGGCCCAAGGTGGTTTCCTTTTCGATAGACCCGGGGGTGCCTGAGGAAGGAGGACTTTCAGGGGGCGTTGCTCCGCCGCATCCGGCAAAAGACATTACAATCAGGGACAGGGCAAGCAATAGGGAAACCACTTTCTTCACGCTCATAACAAATAGCTCCTTTCAACTTTGGGGTTACGCGAGTTTGAGTGATGCAAACCTATGCAAATCAAAAGCAAATTCTCTCTGCATTTTCAAGAGTACCTGTTTTTTCTATTGCCCGCAATATACCAAAGGTGTTTTCTACACAATAATATTCCCAAACGTTTGAGTACCCGTTAATTGGGATAAAAACAGGCTGTTTAATTGGTCAATTTTCCATTTTGGTATACATATTACACAAACCAGTTTGCATTTTCAAATCATTTTTGCGTATTTTAAAAATATTTTTTACGAAAATAATTTATATTTTGTGTAGCTGCAAATATTATGGTAATATAATCTAAAGAGGTGATTCGTTTGACATTAAAGCAGATTGCAGCACAAGCGAAGGTATCGATATCGACTGTTTCCAGAGTGCTGAACGGAAGCGTACCAAACGCCGCGAGCCAAGAGGTGCAGGCACGCATCTGGCAGATTGCCCAGCAGGGAGGCTACAAGCCCAACAAACAGGCGCAGGCGCTGAAGCGCCGTGAGAAGGACGAAGACACGCTGCGGGAGCGCCCGACCATTTACTGTCTGGCAGCCTGCCATGTGGAGGAGGTTCGGGACGACCCCTTCTTTACACAGCTCATTTCAAGCATCGAGCGCGAGGCGTTTCGCTGCGGCTATCTGTTGGAATACTCCTTTCTCCCCACCATTTCAGTGCAGGATTCGGTGATGCGCCTGATAGAAAAAGCCACCAGCAATCGGTTAATTGTTCTGGGACGTTTTGATAAGCAGATGTATCAAACATTAAACCAACATTTTAACAAGCTGCTATACATAAGCTGGAACGACCTGCGCTTTAACTGCGATAGCGTGTTGTGTGACGGCTACCAAGCCGCGCAGGATGCGGTAGCCTATCTGCACAAGCTGGGGCATAAGCGGATTGGGTTTATCGGCACCGAGCCCACCGAGGCCCGCTGCCGCGGCTACCTGCGCGGGCTGGAAAAGCTGGGGCTGGAGCGCAATGAAAAGAACATTGTCTATAACCGCGCACTTTCTTATGAAAACGGCAGGCGGTGCCTGGAGCAGATGGTGGAGCAGGGCATGGATGCAACCGCTATCTACTGCGCGAACGACACCACCGCCATCGGTGTGCTGGGCGCCTGCAAAAGCTTGGGTATTCGTGTGCCGGAGGATCTCTCTATCTTGGGATGCAACGATGTTGAAACGGTGCAGTATGTTTCCCCCATGCTCAGCAGCATCCACATACCCTTGGATGAAATGGGACGGGTTGCTGTGCATACCCTGATAGACCGCGTCAATGGCGGGCACACCCTCCCTCTCAAAATTTACCTGCCCTATACAATTGCCAAGCGGGAAAGCTGCGGCCCCCCACTACCGGGCAAATAGAAGCTGTTGCGGTCTGCGGCGGGGTTACAGGCCACCCCTGCGGCCTTTAAGCGGTAATCTTGATAGATAAAGATATGGCCCGCGTGTTGGCTTGTCCACACGCGGGTCGCTTTTGTTGGCTGGTAAATTGTTGTTTGATAGCGGGAACGCATTGGGTTATCTTCTTATTATTAGCATAAGTATCTCCGCAATATTGATGATAGCTTTGCAGTCCAACATTGAGCTTGGTTAAATAGCGCAGAGCGGACGAATGGTTTCATCCATCGGCTCTTGTTGTATAGCGAAAACCACTCGCTAGGCGAGTGGTTACTGTCAGTTGAGGCGATAGCGTACGCTGGGCCTAGGATGATATTGCAGAGTTGTCAAGTGAAGAAGGGAGTAATGATATGGATTACAGCAAAGCCAGCTTAGAGCTATGCGAAAAAACCGCGGTAAGCTACAAATGGTATCTTTTGCATCAATTAAAACAAGGGATGATTTAAGCACCGCATACACCCCTGGCGTTGCCGAACCCTGCCGCAAAATTCATGCCGATAAGGCTGATGCGTACAGGTATACCATTAAAGGTCATACCATTTGCAGTGGTGTCGGACGGTACTGCCGTATTGGGTCTGGGGGACATTGGCCCTGAAGCTGCCATGCCGGTCATGGAGGGAAAATCAATTCTCTTCAAGGAGTTTGGCGATGTGGACGCTTTCCCAATCTGTCTTGATACCAAGGATGTCGATGAAATCGTAAAAACCGTGAAATATCTGGCCCCCACCTTTGGTGGCATCAATCTGGAGGATATCTCCGCTCCCCACTGTTTTGGAATTGAGCGGAGACTCAAAGAGGAACTGGATATTCCTGTTTTTCATGACGACCAGCATGGAACCGCCATCGTTGTTGCCGCCGGACTGATGAATGCACTCAAACTGGTGGGCAAAAAGATGGAGGATGCCAGCATCGTCATCAACGGCGCAGGTTCGGCCGGTATTTCCATCGGCAGGCTGCTGTTGCAGCTTGATGTGGGCAACCTTGTGCTGGTAGACCGAAATGGTGCGCTGGCAGCAAGGGAGGAGTGGATAAATCCCGCACAGGCTGAAATGGCAACCCTCACCAACAGGCACAACGAGCACGGCGCCCTTGCCGATGTCATCAAAGGCAAGGATATTTTCATGGGCGTTTCCGCACCCAATGTACTTACTGCCGAGATGGTGTCCATCATGGCTGCCGATTCGATTGTGTTTGCAATGGCCAACCCTGTTCCCGAAATTATGCCGGATGAAGCAAAGCGGGGCGGGGCACGGGTGGTGGCCACCGGCCGCAGCGATTTCCCCAACCAAATCAATAACGTTCTGGTGTTCCCAGGCATCTTCCAAGGTGCTTTGACGGTGCAAGCCCGCGACATCACCGAAGAAATGAAGCTGGCAGCTTCCAAGAGTATTGCGGCTCTGGTTTCGGATTTGGTATGATAGTAGCCAAGTTCATCCCCAGCATCCACGGTTATGCCTGGATGATTATGACCGTTGCAGTGGTTAAAATCCTTGGCGTTTTGCCCGAAGATTTTGAAATCTGCTGCTATCAGTGGTTCCAGTTTGTAATGAAGAACCTAACCGGCGTACTGTTGGTGGGTATCGGCATTTCCTATACTGACATTGGCCAGATTATTGCAGCCTTTATCCCTGCCTGTCTGCTACTCTGCTTCGTGGTGATTCTGGGTGCTATTCTGGGCGCCGGTCTTGTTGGCAAAATGGTTGGCTTCTATCCCATCGAGTCTTCCATCACTGCCGGTCTGTGTATGTCCAATATGGGCGGCACCGACGACGTTGCGGTTCTTTCGGCAGCCAACAGAATGGAACTCATGCCCTTCGCACAGATTTCATCCCGTATTGGTGGCGCATTCATGCTGTTGCTGGCCAGCTTCCTGCTGAACATCGTTCAATAAAAATACTCCTCGTACCCAAAAGCTGCCGCATTCTGCTGGGTGCGGCAGCTTTTTGAACCGGCTTTAGGTAGGTGATATCTTGCAAAATCTCATCGTTGCGGCAGGGGTGGTTGCACCCCTGTTAATCTTAATTAGTCTGGGTGTGCTGGTGCGTCACATTGGCTTAGTGGACCGTCCCACCCTTGTCAAAATTGACGTCCTTAGCTTTCGCACCTTTATGCCTGCGCTGCTGTTCTATAATATTTACACCTCAGACCTTTCCAAAGATTTTAATGCCAAAATGGTAGCGTTTTACTCATCAGCCTGTTTGTCATTGTGGGGTTATCGGTGGTCATTGTCCCAAAACTGGAACCCAGAAACCCAAAACGGGCGGCCCTCTGTCAGGCCGTCATGCGAAGCAACTTCATCCTGTTTGGCGTTGCCATCACCGATTCCCTCTATGGGCCGGGTAATGCCAGCACGGTGTCTTTGCTCAGTGCCGTATTGATACCCGTCATGAATGCTATCGCTGTTATTCTGTTGGAATATTACCGGGGCGGCAATGTAAAACTTGGGGTCCTGCTGGTTTCGGTGTTAAAGAACCCTTTGGTTATTGCTTCTGCCTGTGGTCTGGTCACCCTCCTACTGGGGGTTACATTGCCCCCTGTAATACAACAGGTTATCAAAGATTTGGCCGGGGTCACCACACCCCCTTTGCTTTTTAACATTGGGCGGCTCCTTATCAATTGCGGGATTTCACAAAAATCGCCGCCAGCTTGCCATTGGCCTTACTGCCCGTATGGCCATTATACCCCTTGTGTTTTTAACCCTTTTGGTGCTGTTGGGCTTTCGCCAGATGAACCTGACTGCCCTGATAATGATGTTTGCAGCCCCAATCGCTGTTTCTACCTTTACCATGGCGCAGCAGATGGGGGCAGACGGTGAGTTGGCAGGCCAGCTGGTGGCAGGCTCCACACTGCTTTCGGTGTTTACCATCTTTGTGTTTACCTTTGTCTTTAAGACACTGGGGGTTTTATAGAATACCCTTTAGGCAAAGATACATAATAAAAAGTCTGATTTCGTTGCCCGAAACCAGACTTTTTATTTGCTATTATTTGCGATAACCGGTGCTGCGGTTTACCATACTGCGCATCGGTGCGCCTGCATAATAATGCCCCAGATTTTCTGTCGCAATAGCCACAATGCGGTCAAGGGTTGCCGCCAGATGGAACTTCCCGGCCACATGGGGGGTGAGTATCACATTACCATAGCTCCACAACCGATGGTCAGCGGGCAGGGGCTCCGGCTCGGTCACATCGATACAGGCGCCCCACAGCTTGCCCTGGTCCAGTGCACGGCAAAGGGCATCGGTATCCACCACGTTGCCGCGGCCCACATTGATGATGACAGAATCCTGTTTCATCAACCCAAAGCGGCGGTCATCAAACATATGGTGGGTGTCTTGGGTGCCCGGTACGCTGATGGCCACCACATCCGCTCTGGGCAGCAGATCATCCAACGCATCTGCAGAATAAAGCTCGTCCAGGTAAGCGGGCTTTTCGCTTTGGGTACGGCGTATGCCAATGGTGGTGGCGCCCATTGCCTTAACCTTGCGGGCAAAATCCCCGCCAATATCACCCAAACCCACCACCAAAATGGTGGCCCCCTCGATGGAGCGTACCGCCCCCATTTCCTGCCACAGGTTCTGACGCTGATTGTCCCGATAAAGGTGCAGCTTGCGGTTGAGACTCATCAGTGCCGCAACCATGTATTCCGAAACGCTCAAGCCGTAGGCGCCGGTGGCGTTGGTCAGTTGCACCTCCAGAGGCAGCACATCGCTGCGATAATAGGGGTCGGCACCTGCCGAATTCAGCTGCATCCACCGCAGGTTGGGGGCATCCTTTAGTAAAGCGGGGGTCACATTGCCGATGATGACCTCGGCCTGCTGCACCTGCTGCTGGGTGGCGCTGCTGTAGCTTTCGTAGGTAAACTCCGCCTGGGGTGCAGCAGCTTCCAGTGTGCTGCGCTGCTGCTCATTCACAGGAACTACCACCAGCACCTTCGTCTTGCTCATGAATTTACACCTCTCTTATGAATGTAGACTAATTTATCGTTGGTTAGATAAAAATCTTTCCAACTACAGTATAGCATAGGTAAAATTATAGCAACAGCCCTCTGCATCCGCAGAGGGCTGTTGCTATATCATCGAATTCAGTTTTTTGAATTGAGTGAGTGAACTTTGCGTTGATGCAGTACAGCCCACTGCACTGTCTTTTGGTACGCTGGGGAAGAAGATTATGTTGCCGTATCCTCCAGTTGTCAGCTCCATGCTTTCTACCCCTTTTATTATTTTCGGGTATAGTATCATTGATTTCTTCGCGCAACAATATGATCGCCATTTTTCATCTGAAGAACATTTGCCTCAAATGTCTCTGCAACAACTTCGAGAAATTGTTGGCGGTCTTCATCATTGGGCATATTGAGAACCAACGGATTCCCGGTAATTACCCTGTTGGGGCAATCTGTGATGTACAGCAGAATTTCCACGCTGTTACCTCCTGCGCGACCGCTTGCGAACGCTCTCGAGAATCGGTGTGCTGCGTACTGCGGCCAGTATTTTTTCTTTATCATTTATGATGGGCACAAAAGCAATCACGATTCGGCCATCGGAAAGACTGCGTCTTGTGAACAACAATTCTTTGGTGCCGAAGGAACGGGCGGCGTCATAAAGGATAGCGGTACGCTGCCCGTCGTTTTCAAGGGTGAGCCGCTGCTTTTCCGACTTTGGTGTTGCAACCAAAGCCACCCCCTGTTCCATAAAAAGCGTTTTTCTCTTTTCCAAGCCCAGCATAGCGGTAACCCAGATTCCATCAACATACAGTTCGGAGCCCCTGATATCAACCTCCCCAAAATGAAGCGTGCAGATATCGCCGATACATTTCCCCTTTGTAAAATGCACCATAAAGCTTATTATGGCGGAGCCGGCTATAAGCGCCGTAGTTGCATTGAGCCAAATTTTCTCGCTCTCGGCAAGATAGAGCGCCAAAACAGTACCCAACGACGTCAATAAGCAGATATAGTTTCTGGCTTCAAAGGTTTTGGCGATACCGTCAATATATGCGCTACCGCGCGGTGCAAAGCCCACGGGGTCAATCTGTTCCAGGCTTTCCTGAATCTGTTTTCGAATATCCCGAAAATGCTGAACGGCCAGCATTAAAAAGGTGACCGCCGCAAGGTCGTTGGTCAGCAGTGCGGGGATAGCGACAGAACCAAGGCTTGCTGCAAAAAATCCGGTGACAAGGTTAATAAAATAGCTATTGGGATAGCTGGGAACCTGCCGAGAATCAATGCGCAGGGTAATAAAACGGGCTACAGTGCCCATGAGAATACCCAATAGTATACGCATCAGTGTAACAATTGAAATAACTTCGGGTCCTGAAGCCATGGAGTCCACCTCCTAAGCTGCATATCGATTGGTTTGGTAATTATCGGGGTTGTCACGATATACACATCCACATGTATAATATTTCTTTTTTATATTCTATTTATCCCCACCAAAGAAATGGCGCATTGAAAATGTTAACGAATGGCCGGTAATCCGAATAAAATCGCCTTATTCCAATACTTTTAAACAATGCAGGAAATACTAAGAAAAGCACATAGACGCCTTGGCAGCATTGATAAGGCAGGTGGAGGGCCAAGCCCTTACAAACAAGCCCGGATGGAATTGATTAAAACCGGCAGATTTGATGCCACCGATACCATATTGTATACGCTGTCCCTGAGCGAAGGGGGCACGCTTATTCCATTGTTGACAAGAAGCCTGATAACTGCATCAAGGTAGTCCTAAAGCCTTAGAAAGGAGAAGATTCCATGCAACCACAACCACACAACACCTTTCCGCCTCAGCATCAAAACCGCCAGCCCGGCCGGGAGGCGGAAATGAATCCCCCGCCGCAATACGATAATCCGGCCTATAAGGCATCGGGAAAACTGCTGGGGAAAAAAGCGCTGATTACGGGCGGAGACAGCGGGATCGGTCGCGCTGTCGCCGTGGCGTATGCCAAAGAAGGGGCCGACGTGGCAATCGTCCATCTCTGTGAAAACAGCGACGCCCAGCAAGCGATTAAAGCAATAGAAAACCTGGGCCGAAAATGTGCCGCCATTCAGAGTGACCTCCGGGTAGAGGAAAATGCAGCGCAGGCAATAACGCAGGCTGTCTCTCAGCTTGGCGGAATTGATATTCTGGTTAACAACGCCGCGGTACAGTATCCGCAAAACAGCATACTCGATATTACAAAAGAGCAGCTTGTAACCACATTTGAAAGCAACTTTTTTTCCTGCTTCTATATGACAAAAGCGGCGCTGCCGCACCTATCCAAGGGCGGCTCTATCATCAACACAGCCTCTATTACAGCCTTTGAAGGCAAGCCGACATTGATTGATTACTCTGCCACTAAGGGGGCTGTTGTCTCTTTTACACGGTCTATGGCCCTTTCTCTGATGGAAATGGGCGTTCGTGTCAATGCCGTTGCGCCCGGGCCGGTCTGGACGCCCCTGATTGTATCCAGCTTCTCCCCCGAGGAGGTACAGACCTTTGGCTCTACCAGCCCAATGCAAAGAGCGGCGCAGCCCTATGAATTGGCGCCGGTTTATGTCTTTTTAGCCTGTGAGGATTCCTCGAATATATCCGGTCAGGTCTTTCATGTAAACAGCGGAACGATTATTAACTAGACGGAGTTAACTGAGCTATAATAAAAAGATTTCCTGCATCTTGCAGGAAATCTTTTTATTGCCTCTTGTTATACATGCTCTGCACCGCCTTGCGGATTTCCTGATAGCTGGTGCAGCGGCAGAGGTTGGATTGAAGCCATTCCTCAATCACATATTCCTCCGGCATGGTGGGGTGTTGCATCTGCATCGCGTGGCAGACCATTAAAAATCCGGAGGTGCAGTAGCCGCACTGAAACGCGTTTTCCTCCACAAAGGCCTTTTGGACTTCGGAAATTCCCTCCAAACCCTCCACCGTCAACAGAACATGCCCTTGCGCCTCCACGGCAAGCACCAGGCAAGCTTTTGCGGGCCAGCCGTCCATAATGATGGTGCATGCGCCGCAATCGCCGTTCTTGCAACCGGGCTTTGCCGCGGTCAGGCCAAGCTGTTCCCGAAGCACGTCCAGCAACAGGTCGGAAGGGCGTACCGCAAGCTCCTGTAGTTCTCCATTGATATTGAGTGCTATTACGGTTTTCCCCTCATACCTGACCATTTTCAATCTCCTCCAAAAGCGCCTCAACCATATTTCTGAAAACGAACATCCGGTATTCCCCGGAGCCTTCCACATCACTGTAGGCCGGTTCGGGCAATAGAGCTCCCACTTTTTCCGCGCGGTTGGCGCAGGATAGCGAGCGGTCGTTTAAAACGGCCTCTATCTGCGTGCTTCGAAAGGGATAAGAGCAGACGCCGGAGAACGCGGCCCGGAGATAATTATCCTGAAAAATTGCGGCCATGCTCACAAGAGGATAATCTATTTTTTCATTGGCCGTGCGTTTTACATGAAAATGCGGCGCCCTCAATACCCGGTCCGGTATGTGCAGCTGTACGATGAATTCATCGGGATTTCGCTGCACGCGTCCTTGAAAAACATTTTGAAAAGGCAGTGTGCGCAATCCCCGGCTTCCAAACAGTGTGATGGACGCATCTGCAAGCAGCAGCGGCAGGCTGGTTTCCCTGTAAATAATAGTTCCGCACAGATTGCCGCCCAATGTGATTCTGCATTGGTTGGTATGGTCTGCAATCCTCCCGCATGCCAAGGTAAGCAGCGGGAATAGCCTTGCTTCCTTGATTTGGTTCAGGGTACATACCGAGCCTATGTGCAGCCCCTCGTGGTCTAGGGATAAAAGCATGCACTCCGGAATTCTCTTTATATCAATAACGGCGCCGGGGCGGATGCTTCCGGCTCTGGCCATGGTAATAATTTCGCTGCCTCCGGCGTAATAAACAGGATTTTTCCCCTCGGCCTGTAACCGGCAAAAAGCCTCATAAGCTTCTTTCAGCGTATCCGGACGGCAATATATAAAGTCAAATGGGATCATTGACGTCCTCCTTTACCGTTTTCCAAATCCGCTCCGGCGTAAGTGGCAAAAATAAAAAATCCTTTCCAAACGCTGCGGAAAGCGCATTGCCCAATGCGGCGGGAATACCGATAATACCATGCTCGGCATAGCTGCGAACACCGTAGGGAGAGGTTGTTTCAGGTGTTTCCACAAAGTCGACACGGCAATCCGGATCCTGCCCAATGTGTAAGAGCTTATATGTGCGCAGATTGGGCGCTTGGGGGATACCCCTCTCGTTATAAGAAAATGCTTCCCGGCTGGCCAGGCTGACACCCATGGACATACCGCCTGCAATCACCGCACGCATCAACTCCGGGTTGATTGCCTTTCCGACATCCATTACTGTGGATGCAGAGATAATGCGGTATGAAAAGGTTTTTAGATCTGCCTCTACTTCCATAACCTGTGCGCCAAGGGTCCAGGCCGGCCCGGTTTTTCCTTGGCCGGTCTGCGGATTAAGCTGGCTTAATCCTTTAAGCATAAAGCCGCCGCGTCCCAGAGCGGGCTCTCCAATCGACTCACCTGTTGTGGATTTATACCCCTGCACAATATCCTTAAAGGCAATAAATTTGTCTGGGTTCTTTTTTGAAAATACGCGCCCGTTGGAAACCTCGATTTCCTCGGTCCCGCACCCCAAAGCCTGCGCCCCATTTTGACACAGCTGCCCGATTAAATCATCTGCCGCGCGCATCACCGCGTGCCCCGCCATATGCTCGGTCAGGCTGGCAACGGTTTTCCAGTGCTCCGGGGCCGTTTGGGTATCCACAGGCATAACCACATGCACCTGGTCTGGGTCAATGCTCAACCGTTCGGCCAAAATCAGCGCCAGATTGGTTTGCCCACCCGAGCCCATTTCCACAACGCCGGTGTTCAGGTTAACGCTTCCGTCCGGATTAAAGGTAATCATAGCTCCGGAGATTGCGTCGGTAGGAGGATTCTCGGTTTTCCAGAAACAGGCCACACCCTTTGTGCGCACGGTATTTTGCTTAATTTCCGTGGGTTTTCCGCCGTCCCACTTAGAAAGCGATCTTACTTTATTCAGGCATTCGGTCAGATTATCCGGAGTTCAAATCTCCGGAGAGTCACCAGATCCCTGAAAAGTCCCTCCCCAAAAACGAAATATGTAAATGGAAAAGCCAGTTAACGGGGCAGGAACCTCGATTTTCCGGCTCTTTTTTTATCCAATAATTTATATTTAAAACGTTACGAATTTAGTTTTGTGCAGTAAGTTTAAATGTTGCCTTATTATACAGATATATGGAGATTAACAATAAATTATTTAGTATATATTGATATTAATTATTAAAATAGACTCAATGCTTTTTGCTGATTAAAACAAAAAACTTTTAAAAAGTATAATTTAAACACAGAAAATTGTAAAAGTATACAATAATAAAAATAATTGTTGAATTTTAAACCGTTCTAATATATAATTAGGCCATTCTATAACTTTGCAGACGCTGGGTGGGCAGGAGGACGGTTGATTTATGGTTACTATTCGCGATGTTGCCGCCAAGGCGGGAGTTTCTATCAGTACCGTTTCGTTGGTATTAAATAAAAGCCCGCTGGTTAAGGACCAAACGAGGGAGCATGTTCTGAGCATCATAGAGGAGCTGCAATATGTCGTAAACAATAGCGCCAGAGGGCTCAGCTCCAAAACCACCAATAGCCTGGGCGTCGTTTTTATGGCGGAGCAGAATGTGGACGCTCGCGAGGTCAGCTATGACTTTGACCAGCGTACGGGCTTGAGCTCCTTTAATATCAGCAACGGCATTATGTCTGCTCTGCTTGATACCGACTACGGTATTGTAACCGAGCGATTTTGTTCGGTTGAAGCCCCGGATGATCTTCCCAAAATTATAAAATCCCGCCGGGTAGACGGCGTATTTATTGTCGGCGCCCCATATACGCTGCAATTGATTGAAAATCTGAGAAAAATCGAGATGCCGTTTGTGATTGTGGGCGTGGACAGCTTTGAAAGCGGTGTGGATTCCATCTTTGCCGACCCTGGCGAGGGCACGGCCATAGCATTCCGTTATCTAAGAGAAACAGGGCATGAGAATATCTGTTTAATCAGCCCCAAAAACCGGCACTCGTATTACACGAGGGCAGCGGCAATTACGCGCATCGCCTATGAAACGGGCGCTGATTTCAACCATGACTGGATCATCGGCTGCGAGAGCAACAACGGAAAGAGCGGCTACGACGCCTTCAAGGAATTTTATGAGCAGGGCAACCGGCCGGACGCTATTATTACGGGCAACGACTATACCGCTATGGGTATTTTGCGTTATCTCTATGAAAACGGCATTAAGGTACCTGACGACATCTCGATTATTCCATACGATGATTCCTCTTTTTGCGGATATGCGGTGCCGGCTTTGACCAGCGTTAACATTCGCCGGGAGCTCATCGGCGAGCGCGCCGCCCGTTGCCTTTTAGCCAGAATCGAAAATCCGGGTAAACCCGTGGAGTCCATCTCGATTTCGCCGCAGTTGGTGATACGCGAAAGCGTAAAGGACAGGTTGCAATGAGGCTGTGGGATTGCGCGAAGTCTGCGCTTCCTTAAATTCAAAATTTAAAACGTTCTAAAAATACTATTCAGATAAAAGGAGTTCAGCAGTGGATATCAATTTCAACTTAAAACCTGACGAAATGCAGTATCAAACCGATGTGGTGGTCGTAGGCGGTGGGCCCGCGGGCTTCTGCGCGGCCATAGCCGCCGCAAGAAACGGCGCCAAGACTATTTTAGTTGAGCAGGGCGGCTGTTGCGGCGGCATGGCAACCCGAGGCTTGGTGGGGCCCTTTATGACCTGTTACGACAAGGACGGCCAGCAGATGATTATCAGGGGCTTATTTGAAGAAGTGGTGGACCGCCTGGTGGAGAAAGGCGGAGCCATTCACCCCTCACAGGTTCGCAAAAAAACGGCGTATACCTCCTGGATTGAAACCGGGCATGATCATGTGACGCCATTTTGTCCGGAGGTTCTCAAGCGGGTAATGGATGATATGCTGCTGGAGGCGGGCGTTGAGGTGCTTTATCACACCACCTATGTGCAGCCCATCAGCAGAAACGCCACAATGGCGGGGATTGCAGTCTACTCCAAATCCGGATTTGAGGCCATTGGCGCAAAGGTGGTTATTGATTGCTCGGGGGACGGCGACGTAGCCGCGCACGCTGGCGTTCCCTTTGAAATGGGCAACGAAAAATTGCGGCTTATTCAGCCCTCCACCACGTTTTTTAGAATCTGCGATGTCGATGCGGAAAAAATGGAGGCAGATATACAAGCAAATATCAACAATTTTTACCGCAAAGATGGCGTCAACTACCGCAGCTTTCACTGGTGGGTTGCGCAGGCCCGAGAGGCTGGGGATTGGACCCTCAACCGAACCTCCATCGGAATATTTAAAAGCGTCAATGGAGAATGGGCCATCAATACCTCCCGGCTCCCGGATATCGATTCCACAAATAACAAAAGCCTTACCCGCGGCGAAATTGAAGGCAGGAAACAGGTGGAAGAAATCTTCCGCTTTATAAGAAAATACATTCCCGGCTGCGAAAACGCACGGTTGATGTGCAGCGCTTCCACGGTGGGAATTCGGGAGAGCCGACACATCAAGGGTACATATCGATTGGAACTGGAGGATATCCTCCAAGGCCGGGTGCCTTCGGACAGTATAGTGATTGCGGCCAATTCGGTGGATATTCACGGACGGTACGGCCCCAGTTCAAATCAATACCTTACCATCGAGAATGGACAGTATTACGGCCTTTCCTATGGCTGTATGCTCCCGCAAGGGGTGGACCAGCTATTGGTAGCCGGGCGGAGCATCTCGGCTTCCTCGGAGGCGGCCGGAGCGGTTCGCGTAATGCCGCCGTCGATGGCTTTGGGACAAGCTGCGGGAACAGCGGCGGCTTTGGCGGTTCAGGATGGTTGTCTTGTCAAAGAGCTTGATATCCAAAAACTGCAAGAGACGCTTGTGTCCCAAAAGGCATATCTGCCTTTCGTATAGATCGCTTTAAGCGTTCTAAATAAAAATAAGAAAGAGGTTTATTCATGAAAAAGCTCACTGTACTCGTACTTGCGCTTGTAATGGTAGTGACTCTCCTCTCGGGCTGCACCTCTGGGCCGACAACGCCCGCCGGTCCCTCGGAGTCTCCCTCCACTCCTTCTCCCTCTTCTTCCGCCCCAGTCAGTTCCGACCCCACGGCGTGGATTATCAATTCCGACACCTCAATCTCCGGCACGGTACGCTTCTGGATTCCCTTTGCCGGTAATCAGGGCATGGATGATATGATCGCTGATTTCAACAAGACCTACCCCAACATTAAGGTGGAGCTCAACACCTACGCCAACAGCGCCGAGGGCAACGTTGCGGTCAACACCTCCCTTATGGCGGGCGAAATTGACGTGCTGGCTTCCTTTGAAATCGTCAACCTGATGGCGCGGTTGGAAAACGGCATGTACAAGGACCTCACCGATAAGGTAAAGGCCGAGAACATCAGCCTGCTGGATAACTGGGGCACCGAAGCCTATAACTATAAGGATTCGGTGTATGTACTGCCCAGCGGCGGTATCACCAACTACGTCGCCATCAATAAAAACGCCTGGGATGAGGCCGGTTTGGGCGCACTCCCCACCGCGTGGACCTGGGATGATTACATCGCGGCCAGCGAAGCCATGACCAAGCGCGACGCCTCCGGCAAGACCACCGTTTACGGCGGCTCCAACTGTCATGTTATCGCCGATGTCCTTAATCCCGTTTATCAGGTGAACGGCAAAAACCGTTACTATACCGAGGATGGCAGCTCTATCTTCGACTCCGATTTCGTCAAGAATATCCTCAAGCGCAACATCGAAACCGAAAAGTCCGGGGTATGGTTCCCGCTGACCACCTATCGCGCCGATAACTATAAGGCATGGTTCGCCTACACCGACGGCAAGGTGGCCTCGGTTGTCATTCCCAATCTGGTTCGTTTTATCCGCGACACCGAAACCTATCCCATCGACGGCGTCACCACCTTCGCCCCCTATCCCACAGAGAAGGCTGGCCAGACCAACTATATGTCCGGTGTGAACTACTTCTCGTTTACCGGTATTACACAGGGCTGCAAGGATGAAGACGCCGCGTGGGCGTTCCTCAAGTGGTATTCCACCTACGGCTCCAAATATCTGACCATAGCGGGGCACCAGTCCACCTGGAAGGGCACCAACCCGGACGAGCTGGTTTCCCTCATCTTTGGCTCTGAAGAAGCAGCCGCCAAAATCATCGATGTGGACGCTTTTAAAGCGGTCGTCGGCGTTACCTCCAACCCCGCTGCCTCTGACACCATGAGTGCCGGTTACAACGAAATCACCGGCATCTGGAACGAGTACGCGGTGTACGCCTACAACGGCCAGATGACCATCGACGATGCTATGGCACAGGCTGCCAAGCTGAGTAACGATGCAATTGCCAAGGCAAAATAAATAAACCCGTACAGACCTGTTAGATTGGCTCAAACCGACCCGGTGCGCAGCCCCTCATATACCTTCCGGGGGGCTGCGCAAGGGCTGGTTCTGTCTCATACTTCTTTCTTGGGTTGGAGGTCATTATGGATAAAAAAAGAGAAAACCTGGTCGGATATGCCTTTATCGCCCCTTCGCTTATCGTCTTCTTAGCATTGGTTGCTTTCCCGCTTGTATTTTCCATCTTTCTTTCCTTCACAGAATGGAACTTCTTATCCGGGTTTTCGGGCATCAAATGGGTTGGATTAGATAATTTTGTCGATATATTCCTTTCGGATAACCGTTTCAGATGGGGCATCCTCAATACATTCATCTATACCGCGGCGACGGTGCCCACATCCATCTGCATCGCCTTGGTTTTGGCTTACCTGCTGAATGGAAACATATTTTTTAAAAAGACGCTGCGCCTGGCTTTTTTTATCCCCTATATTTCAAGCGCGGTGGCTTTGGCAGCCGTGTTTAAGGCCATGTTCCGCGAAAATGGCGCAATCAACAACATTC
>JAEWWW010000134.1 GCA_023396215.1 Bacillota bacterium
CCTCACGGGTGGGACTAGGTCCCCCCGTGTGCCCCCAAGCCTCCGGCGGGGCTGGAGCGGGGCAATTACCCCGATTTGCTTCCATGTTGCGTCTTTGCGCTCGCCACAGTGGGTTAACTACCGTCTGCGCAGAGTAGTGCAGGGGTGTGGGGGGCGCAGCCCCCCATGATATTTCCCCCTCCCATTGCACCTACTGTGCCACTTTCTCATTGTTGGGCAATGGGAGGGGGTTAGGGGGTGGGCGTATTCCTTTCCAGCCCTCAACCGCCGCGGCCCCGCTAAAACGCATGACAGCCGCTTATCATGATTATACTTGAAAGTAAATGCTGCTGCCCCGGCGGCTCGGCTTGCCGGGCTTTCTAGCCAAGCGCTTTATTTTTTGTTATAATATACAGGCATTTTATCTGCCCGTCTTGACGCGGGGGAGCATTCTATTAATAATAAGAGGTATCAGGATATCTATGAACGAGTTTTCAAGAACAGAGCTGCTGCTGGGTAAGGAAGCCATGGCCAAGCTGGCCGGCTCAACGGTGGCGGTTTTCGGGGTGGGGGGCGTCGGCTCCTACGCGGTCGAGGCGCTGGCACGCGGCGGCGTCGGCAGCTTTGCCCTCTTTGATGACGATAAGGTCTGCCTGACCAACATCAACCGCCAGTTGATTGCCACCCGCAAAACGGTGGGGCAGCAAAAGGTCGAGGTGATGCGGCAGCGCATCCTTGACATCAACCCAAAGGCCGAGGTAGCGGCCTACCCCTGCTTTTACGTGGCCGATAACGCCGCCGACTACCCCCTCGAGGGTTACGATTATATCATCGACGCCATCGATACCGTTTCCTCCAAGCTGGTGCTCATCGAGCGGGCCAAGGCGGCGGGGGTGCCGGTCATCAGCTGCATGGGCGCGGGCAACAAGCTGGACCCCACCCGCTTCGAGGTGGCGGACATCTACCAGACCTCCATCTGCCCGCTGGCAAGGGTGATGCGCCGCGAGCTCAAGGCCCGGGGCATTGCTTTGCTCAAGGTGGTCTATTCCAAAGAACCGGCCATGACCCCCATCGAGGACGACAGCACAAGCTGCAAGCACAACTGCGTCTGCCCACCCGACACCAAGCGCAAATGCACCGTCCGCCGTCAGGTGCCGGGCAGCATCTCCTTTGTGCCGTCGGTGGCGGGGCTGATACTGGCGGGCGAGGTCATTAAGGATTTGGCGGGGGTCTAAGCCCCGTTCCATAAAAAGAAAATCGCCCAAGGCGGATGCCCCGGGCGGTTATAAAGAAACGGTTATTTTACTTCGGCTTTCCACAGGCCGTGCAGATTGCAGTACTCATAGGCGGCAATCACCCTGTCGTCCTCGGTAATGGCAAAATCCACAGAGGGTTCGCCGTCCACCCGCAGGCACTTGCGCTGGCCGCCCTGCTCGGTGAGCAGATAAATCCAGGCTATGTAATGCTCGGGAACCATGGGATGGGGCACGCTGCCCACAGTGACGTTCACCTTGGTGCCGTCGATGGTAATCACCGGCACATGCTTTTCGGTGGCACCGTCGGTGGTGTTGGCGTTCAGATAGGTCATCTCCTCACCGCAGCAAACGACCTTGGGGCCGGCCTCCTCAATCATACCAATCATATTGCCGCAATGACGGCAACGGAAGAATTTGGGCTCAGTGCACATAGTTTCTCGTCCTCCTTATCATTTGTCATTGTTGTTGCATAAAATATGTCCCTGTGACTACTATACCAGATTGAAACCATACCTGTCAATTATTAATACAAATTAGTAACTATTATTCTTAGCGCTGTAATCCATTTACCGGCATAGCTCCACGACCGGCTGTGCCATAAATCAACAGGAGGGGAGGTTTCTCTATGAGCTGCAACAGTACCCCTTGCACCTGCACCAGTCTGTCCTGTGCCCGGCATGGCAAGTGCTGCCAATGCGTTTTGCACCACCGCAAAAAGGACCAGTTGCCCGCATGCTTCTTTTCAACCGAGGGCGAGCTTCTTCACGACCGCAATCTGGAAACTTTTTGCCGCGACAAGGGCTACATAAAAGCATGAGCGGGGCAAAGCCCCCGCCTGTAAGGCAGAGGGAGGGTATCCGATGAAAAGCTACCGCAAGGAGCTGACCTTTCGCACCCCGGGGCGCAGGGGCTTTCTCAACATCACCCCGCAGGTGCGGGCCGCGCTGAAAGAGAGCGGCGTGCGCGAGGGGCTGGTGCTGGTCAACGCCATGAACATCACCAGCAGCGTTTTTATCAACGACGACGAGAGCGGCCTGCACCACGACCTGGAGGTATGGCTTGAAAAGCTGGCCCCCGAAAAGCCCCACAGCCAGTACCGGCACAACGGCTTTGAGGATAACGCCGACGCCCACCTCAAGCGCAGCGTCATGGGACGCGAGGTGGTGGTGGCCGTCACCGGCGGCAACCTCGACTTCGGCACCTGGGAGCAGATTTTCTACGGCGAATTTGACGGCAAACGCGACAAGCGTGTGCTCATCAAGATTATAGGGGAGTAACCCCCGGAAAGACACAGGAGTTATAAAAAGCATGGCATATCATACCATTGTATTTGATTTAGACGGTACACTCGCCGACACCTCGCCGGGTATTATCGAAACAACCCGCGCCATCGAGCAGCAGTTGGGGCTTACCCCCTGCGACGAAATAGAAATCCGCTCTATCATCGGCCCGCCGCTGCAGCAGGCATTTCAGCGCATCTACGGCAAAACCGAAGAGGAAGCCGACTATATTGTAGGGGTCTACCGCCAATACTACGAAGCCAACAGCATGGCTCTCAAAACCTCCCTGTACCCCGGCATGCGGGAGCTGCTGGAGTTTCTGCGGGCGCGGGGGGTCAAGATGGGGGTTGCCACCCACAGGGTGGAGCCGCAGGCCAGAAAAACGCTGGAAAGCATGAATATTCGTGATTTCTTCGGCGCCCTGCACTGCTATGACGAAGAGGGCGACCCCACCAAGGCCCAACTGATAGAGCGTGTTCTGGATTCGCTGGGGGTCAGCGACCGCAGCGGCGTGCTGATGGTGGGCGACAGCATCTACGACAGCGAGGGCGCGGCACAGGCGGGGGTAGATTTCGCCGCCATGACCTGCGGCTTCGGGCTCTGTGACCCCAAGGTGTTGGCGGCCTTCCCCAACGTGGTACAGGCAAGCGACGCGGAGCAGTTGGCCCGGTACATCAAGGCCAACCTCGCCTAGCCGTGTGGCCGCGTGCTATGCTCACCTGCCGCCGCCGGATATTGTAGGGGCCGATGCCCAAGCCCCCGTGGCCTGCTGTCACCCCAGTAGGGGCGACCTGTGGTCGCCCGCTCGGGAACCAACAGTCCCGCTGGGGCAATGCGGTAAAACAACCGAGGCGGTGTGAGCGGTGCCGCGGGCGGTCAAAGGCCACCCCTACAACCGCAGCCGCAAAAACACCGTAGGGCCCGGCGCCTCCCTGCCGGGGGTTCGCTGTCGCCGTCGGCCACACCGACCATATCGGGCCGCAGCAGACCCACCTGTCCAATTCCCCTCCCTGGAGGGGTGCCGCTTGCGGCGGGGTGGTTTTATGGGTGGCGATATATTTTGCGTTTGACATGACAGCATTCGCCCGCTTGGGAACATGGGGGTGCGCGGGCGACCATGGCCGCCCCTACCACGGCCGGCCGCAGGGTAGCATTGCAGGGCCCGGCGCCTCCCTGCCGGGGGTTCGCTGTCGCCGTCGGCCACGCCGACCATATCGGGCCGCAGCAGACCCCCCTGTCCAATTCCCCTCCTTGGAGGGGTGCCGCTTGCGGCGGGGTGGTTTTATGGGTGGCGATATATTTTGCGTTTGACATGACAGCATTCGCCCGCTTGGGAACATGGGGGTGCGCGGGCGGTCAAAGGCCACCCCTACAACCGCAGCCGCAAAAACACCGCGGGGCCCGGCGCCTCCCTGCCGGGGGTTCGCTGTCGCCGTCGGCCCGCCGTTTCAACTAAAAATACGCAGGCGGCCTTGGGCCGCCTCTCCTTTTGCACCTGCGTCACTTTATCGGGCGCTTGGGCGCGGCGCTGCATAAGACCGCCGCCGGGGGTTCAGAATATCCTCGTAACCGCCGGTGGGGCAGGGTATACCGCCGCCACCGGCCGCAAAGGAGAGGAAAAGATGAAAGCATTTTTGGCGCTGCTGCTGGCGCTGGCCCTTGGGCTGACCGGCTGCGGCGGGGGCAAACCGCAACCCGAGGCGCAGCAGACTCAGCCCTCGGCCCCCTTGGAGGAGATTATCCAGCGGTTGGCCGGGCAGTTTGAAACCGACCTGCCCACCGAGCTGGATAGCTGGCTGCTGGAGGAGCTGCTGTCGCTGGAGGAAGAGGATGTGCAGGAGTATGCCGGGCAGATATCGATGTCGATGGTTTCGGCCGATAACCTGATTGCGATACGCGCCACCCCCAAAAATCAGGAGAAGGTGCAAAAGGCCCTGAGCCGCAGGCTGGAGTTTGTGCGGCAGGCCTTCGCGGAGTTTCTGCCCGAGGAGTATGAAAAGGCCCGGGCAGGCAGCGTCACCCTTTGGGGCGACTGCGTCTTTCTGGTGGTGGCGGGGCGGCCGGACGCCGACCCGGCCGAAGAAGCCGCCTTGGCGCAGGAGATTATCTCCAGTTTCTTTGAGGACGGTAAAAGCGATATTCCGGGCAATGTGAGTTGATATCGGGCGGTTTTTCTGCTATGATGGGGTAGAATTTGTTGAAACCTGTCCGGGTTGCGGCAACCGGTAGCTTCAGGCAGCCCGTGCCGGCGGGCGAAGGCTGTCTGAAACCCTTTTGGATACCCCATATTTACCATTGTTTAAACAAATTTTGTTTTAAGCATATTGAATGCAGCGGCTGTGTTCGGGATGCTTTTTTTAGACGCTGTTTTAGGGCTGCCCACCGCAAAAGGGCCTGCCTGCCCCTGCGGATGCTTGGCGCACATCCCCCGAATATAATTACTGAGCCAGGGCACGTTTTGAAAGCTGCTTCCGCACCGGCACAGGCCCGACAGGGCGGGGGAGCGGCGCTTCCAAGCAGCCTTTACAGGATGATGGAGGAGCTATGGTTTTTAGCAGTGTTTTGTTTTTGTTCCGTTTTATGCCCGTTGCGTTTATCCTCTATTACCTCACCCCCCGCAAGCTGAAAAACCTCGCGCTGGTTATCCTCAGCCTTGTGTTTTACTCCTGGGGCGAGGTGCGCTATTTTCCCATTATGATTTTCTCGGTGGTGCTGGATTATACCGCCTCCAGGGGCATCGAGCGCAACGCCGGCAACCCCCGCAGGCGCAAGCTCTATCTGCTGCTGTCGATGGCCGGCAACCTGGGGATGCTGATGTTCTTTAAGTATACCAACTTCATCGTCGCCAACGTCAACGCCCTGACCGGGCTGGGGCTGGGTGGGGTGAATTTCCCGCTGCCGCTGGGCATCAGCTTTTACACCTTTCAAACCATGTCTTATACCATCGACGTTTACCGGGGCGACGCAAAGGCCGAGCGCAACATCATCAACTTTGCCTCCTTTGTGGTGCTCTTCCCCCAGCTCATAGCGGGGCCGATTGTGCGCTACCTCGATATCAGCCGTGAGCTGCGCGAGCGCCGCCACACCCTTGGGCAGGTGCAGGAGGGCATCGCCGTCTTCATCACCGGACTGGGCAAAAAGGTGCTGATTGCCAATAGCTGCGGCGCCCTGTGGCGAGAGGTGGAGGCGCTGGGCTTTGCCACCCTCTCTACCCCCATGGCGTGGCTGGGTCTGCTGGGCTTCAGTCTGCAAATTTACTTCGACTTTTCCGGCTACTCGCTGATGGCCATCGGCCTTGGCAAGATGCTGGGCTTCGAGTTCCCCCAAAACTTCAATTACCCCTACATCGCCCGCAGCATCACCGACTTTTGGCGGCGCTGGCATATGACGCTGGGCACATGGTTCCGCGACTATGTTTACATACCCATGGGGGGCAACCGGGTAACGCCGGGCAGACAGGTGTGGAACCTCTTTGTGGTATGGGGGCTCACCGGTCTGTGGCACGGCGCCAGCTGGAACTTTGTCCTCTGGGGGCTCTACTTCTTTGTGCTGCTGGTGGTCGAAAAGTTCCTTATTGCCAAAACCCTCAAAGCCCACCGGATACTGAGTCACATCTACCTTATATTCACCGTCATGTTCAGCTGGTCGCTGTTTGCCATCACCGACTTTTCGCAGCTTACCCTTTTCTGGAGCAAGCTGTTTGGCGCGGCCGGCGGGCAGGACTGGGCCTACTACCTGCGCAACTACGGCATCGTGCTGGCGCTGGGCGTCATCCTATCCACCCCGGTGCTCAAAAGGCTGGATGAAGCCGTCCGCGGCAGGGCAGGCAACTGGCCCCGCACCGTCTTTTTGCTGGTGGTGCTGCTGCTGTCGGTGGCCTATCTGGTTGATGCTTCGTACAATCCGTTCCTGTACTTCAGGTTTTAGAGGGAGCCTGTAAATAAAAAGTCAAGTCCTTTTTGAGAAAAAGAGCAAATTTTTTTAGGGAAGAAAAAGGTGTACAGCAAATAAAGCCGCCACAAAGAGATTTTTGCGCCAGCTTGGAAAGGGGT
>JAEWWW010000018.1 GCA_023396215.1 Bacillota bacterium
TTTTCCCACCCCATCCGCGGCCTTATTCCCCCCGGGTTCCTGCAAAACCATATAAAACGGGGCGGGGGCTTTGCCACCGCCCCTGATATTTTGCTTTTTTAATCGCCGCGGGCCGCGCTTGAAAGAAAGCTGCACCACATGGTATAATAACCGCAGAGCGGTTATTATACCGTTATTTTGATGCCCGCCTAGGTTGATGGCGAATGATACCATGCCGCCTTGCGGGCATGGTACAATAACTGCACAGTGGTTCTTATATTGTACGCAGCGGGCCGATGTGGGAATCAGCCGCTACCAATACTTCCCCAATTCCCCTCCTTGGAGGGATGGCGCGGAGCGCCGGGGTGGTTCCTCATTGCAGGGATACCTGAAAGGGAGGACGATGATGATACGCAATCGGGAAGCGTTTATGTCCTTGCCGTATAATCCAAAGCTAAGGGAGCATGCACGCAGGCTGCGTAAGGCCGGAAATTTGGCAGAGGTACTTTTTTGGCAGCAGGTGCATAAGGGGCTCTTCAAAGGCTATGATTTTGACCGCCAAAAAATCATTGGCGATTATATTGTTGATTTCTTTTGCGCAAGTTGCGGCGTTGTTATAGAAATTGACGGCAGTTCCCATGATGGAAAAATGGAGTATGATGCAGAACGCGATGCGTGCTTGCAAGGGTTGGGCCTCACGATCATCCATATAGCTGCACGCGATATTTTGCGCAACATGGAAGATGTTATGGTTATGCTGCATAACCACCCCGCCCTTCGGGCACCCCTCCAAGGAGGGGAATTGGCCCCAGAGCAAATGATAGACTAAGGGTTTGGCAACCTTAAAAGACCGGTATAAAGGAGATGGCTTATGGACGAGCTTAACGACCAAAGACTGGCGGTACTCATCGACGCCGACAATATCTCGCATGCCCATATCAAGGATATTATGGAGGAGATTGCCCGCTATGGCACCCCTACCTTTAAGCGGCTTTACGGCGACCTGACCAAGCCCAATCTGAACGGCTGGAAGCAGGTTCTGCTGGAGCATGCCATTACCCCGGTGCAGCAGTATGGCTACACCACCGGCAAAAACTCCACCGACTCCGCTATGATTATCGACGCGATGGACATCCTCTACTCGGGCAGAACCGATGGCTTTTGCATTGTATCCAGCGACAGCGACTTTACCCGGCTGGCGGTGCGGCTGCGGGAGGCCGGTATGCGGGTCATCGGCATCGGCGAGCGCAAAACCCCCGGCCCCTTTATTGCCGCCTGCGAAAAGTTTATCTATATCGAGGCGATACGCAGCGCCAACAAAAAGGCCGAGCCGGTCAACGAGCCGATTAGCGACAAGCAGCGCCGCGAGCTGGTGGAGCTGATTGCCGCCTCTATCAGCGACCTTGAGGACGACAACGGCTGGGCCTTCCTTGGTGAGGTGGGCACCCTGCTGCTGAAAAAGCGCCCCGACTTTGACCCCCGCAACTTTGGCTTTTCCAAGCTGACCCCGCTGATCAAATCGCTGGATAGCTTTGATTTGGACGAGCGTGAAACCAACAAGCGCAAGGGCAGGATTATCTATATCCGCAACCGGTAACGGCGCTGTACCCCAAGGCTTTGCGGCTGTAAATCGCAATTTTAAAATTTGGCAAAAACGCCAATTGACGGTTTGCAATTTTTTCTGCGATATTTAAAACCGCTGCTGGGGAAAATAAGATTGGAGGTGATTTTTTGAAGAAAATCATAGTTCCAATCTTAATACTGTTCATTTTATTTGGAGCAGTTACCCCGGTCAGCGCCGCCGCCACCACTCATACGGTGGTTAAGGGCGACAGCCTGTGGCGCATCGCCGTAAAATACGAAATCGGTATTTCTGAGCTGATTAAAGCAAACCCGCAGTTTTCCGACCCCAACCTGATTTATCCCGGGCAGAAGGTCAATATTCCCGAGGGGGCGCCGCTTCGCTCGTTGGAGCAGGAGGTTATCCGCCTGATTAACGTTGAGCGTGGCAAGCAAGGGCTGCCCGCCCTGACCGAAAACTGGGAGCTTTCCCGTGTGGCCCGCTATAAGTCGCAGGATATGATTGACAAGAACTACTTTGCCCACCAGTCGCCCACCTACGGTTCGCCCTTTACGATGATGCAGTCCTTTGGGCTGCGGTTTTCCGCCGCTGCCGAGAACATCGCCTACGGCCAGCGCACCGCTGCCGAGGTGGTTAAGGCGTGGATGAACTCGCCGGGGCACCGGGCCAATATCCTATCCCGTTCCTATCGCTTTACCGGCGTGGGCGCGGCCAAAAAGTCTAACGGCACCCTCTACTGGACCCAGATGTTTATGGGGACATAACCGCTTTTGATAAAGACGGTTAGAACAT
The DNA here is from genome assembly GCA_023396215.1 of Bacillota bacterium. Classification (GTDB taxonomy): domain Bacteria; phylum Bacillota; class Clostridia; order Oscillospirales; family Ruminococcaceae; genus Heteroruminococcus. The sequence continues at coordinate 2,354 of JAEWWW010000018.1, forward strand.
GGCGCAACTATTTTATGTTTGCGCGGCTTTTTCGACAGCCTGTGACCGGTTTTGATAAAAAACCGGTCACTACATAATAAGGGGGAGAATGGGGCTGGTTTTAAAAGGCTTCTGCCGGTAAAACCGCCCTGCTCCTTTGTTTTTTATTTTTGACCGCGGCTTTTTAAAGCCGCAAATTTTGACGAAAAACGTAGCCTGTAAAAACAGGGCGAGAAACACCATAAACCGGGGGAAAACCGTGCCCAAGGCGGGAAAGACTATCATTTGGGCTTATCTTGCCGCGTGGGAGGGATTTTTCCTGTTCTGTGGGGGCTTTTGACAAAGGGGCAGGGATACCCCATGAAAAAGCAGGCTTTTGCCGCAGCCTGACCGCTGCCGCAAAAACCTGCCGAAGCTTCGCAGAATTCGCCGCCCCCACAGATAAGGGCGAAAAAGGGCCGTTTTGGTCTTTACAACACCTTTTGTACCTGATAGAGTGATTGCAGCACCAGCCAGTTTTGGGGGAAGTAGGTGTTGATGGTCCAGTAGCTGACCCCGCCCAGCTTGTATTTCTCCACCAGCCGCAGTCGGGCCTCGACGCTGCGGGCGTCGTCGAACCACACCACATGCTCGCGCCGGTTGCTGTCATAGTAGTTGAAGTAAGGTGCCTGCGATTTTTGGTCATACTGAATCTTAGCCCCCACCCGCGCGGCAAGGTTCACCGCCGCCGTGTTGGAGATAGAGCGTGCCGCCGAGCCCTGTACAAAGGGCAGCGTCCAGTCGTAGCCGTAGTTGGGCATACCCATCAAAATCTTTTCGCTGGGTATCACCGAAACCGCGTAGCGCAGCACCCGCTCCACCTGGTCGATGGGCGCCACCGCCTGCGACGGGCCGTAGGTATAGCCCCACTCGTAGGTCATGAGTATCACATGGTCGGCAACCTGCCCGTGAACGGCGTAGTCGTGGGCCTGATAGAGCAGGCCGGTCTGGGTGGCGCTAAGCTTGGGGGCCAATGCGGTGGTCAGCAGATAGCCCTGCGGACGCAGGCGCGCCGCCACCTTGCGCAAAAACTGGTTGTAGTTTTCGCGGTCGTTGGGGTAAACATATTCAAAGTCGATATCCAGCCCGGCGTACTGTTTTTCCTTCAATGTGCGCTCAATGTTATCCAACAGGTTGTTTTGCACCGTCTGGTCGGTTAAAATTGTATGTGCAAGGTCGCTGTTAAAGCTGGCGCCCTCCTTGATGTTGGTGATGACCATCATGGGGGCCACCTGCGCCTGCCGGGCGGCGTTGGCCGGCTCCTGATCGGGGATGGCCGCAAGGCTGCCGTCGGGGCGCACCTGATAGCTGAAGATGCTCAGATAAGTAAGAAACGCCTGTGTGCTGCGCAGGGTGTTCCGGTTGATGTTGGGGAAAGCGTAGCCGTTGACCTGCATGCTGCCCAGCTGCTGGCTAGGCACAGGGATATTCACCACCTGCCCCGCGCGAATAAAGGCCGGGTCGGTGATGCCGGGGTTGGCCCTCAATATGGCGGCCACGGTGGTATCGTAGCTGCGGGCGATGGTATAAAGCGACTCGCCCTGCGCCACCACATGGGGAATCTGGTCGGCCATCACCACAATGGTTTGCCCCACCACCAGCCGTCCGGGGTTTTCCAGCCGGTTGTCGGCAATAATTTTCTGCATCGGCTGCCCATACTGGCGCGCGATGGAATACATGCTGTCGCCCTTTTTGACCACATGAATAATCAAGCCTGTCACACCCTTTGGGTAAAATGTTCAGAGAAACAAAGCTGCATGGCCAAACAGCCTCCGCCTCTGTTTTCAGTATATGTAGGCCCTGCGCATTGGGTGACAGCTTTGGCTATAAAACAAGAAGAAACCGGCAAAAAACCCGGCCCGGGGGATGAAAAACCGCCCCAAAAGCGGGCTTTGCCAACAAACCATACCCGATTAAAAGGAGATTGCAACATGAGTAAGATAACCTGGAAGGGCGGCACCCTGCTGGCCCCCCTGCCCCCGGCACTGGTCACCTGCGGCACCGAAGAGAAACCCAACGTTCTCACCGTGGCGTGGACAGGCATTCTCGCCACCAACCCGCCTAAGACCTATATTTCGGTGCGGCCCACCCGCCATTCCCACCAGCTCATCAAGGAAAGCGGCGAATTTGTCATCAATCTGGCGACGGCGCCCATCATCCGCGCGGTGGACACCTGCGGGGTGCGCTCGGGGCGGGATACCGATAAATTTGCTCTCACCGGCCTGCGGCCCGAGCCCTGCACCAAGGTGGCCTGCCCCCAAATTACCCAAAGCCCGGTGAGCCTCGAGTGCAAGGTGACCCAGGTGATTGAGCTGGGCAGCCACGACATGTTTATGGCCGATATCGTGGCGGTCAACGTGGACGAGCAATACATCGACGATGACGGCAAGCTGCATCTGGAACGCAGCTCGTTGGCGGCTTTCTCTCACGGCGAATATTTTGCCCTGGGCAAAAAGATTGGCAGTTTGGGCTTTTCGGTGCGCAGGCGGCGGGCCGGGCGGTTTGCCAAGCAGAAGGCGGCCAAAAAAAAGAGGTAGGGCAGAGCATCTCCCGCCAACACAACCCGAACAAAAAACACGCTTTGACGGGCTTTACAGGCCCCGTCAAGGCGTGTTTTTATTGTGACCAATTTAATGCGGGCTTCAGGTGGCTTGCCGCTTTGCCCCCTCCAGATACTCGGTGAGGCCCAGCCGCTCATACTGCTCGGGCGGGCAGCCGTTGCGGGCCATCAGCTCCAGCATGGCGCTTATCATGCGCGTCTCCACCTCCGGGTTGTGGATAGGGCGGGTCTGCTCCGGGTCGGCTTCCAGATCAAACAGCAGCGTTCCAAACTGCTGCACCGCGTATTTTTCCTTGCTCTTTATCTTCAGAACCGGGCAAGCCTTGGTAAAGGAAAAGGGCGGGTACAGCCGGGCGGTTTGCAGCTCCCTCGCCGAAAAGCGCTCGTTCATGTGCAGGGGTATCAGCGTGTAGTTATAGATATCGTCCTTCTTTTCGGGCAGGGCCGCCCGCATATAGGCATACCGGCCGTCGGTGACGTTCACATGGCCGCTAAACACCCCGTACAGGGCGTGACTGCGCAGCGGCGCGTCCCGTTCAATCACCGGCTCCAAGTTTTTGCCCTCCATATCCTTGGGCACCGGCAGGTTGAAATATTGGAGCAGGGTAGGGGCCCAGTCAATGAGCTGTACCAGAGAGCGGCGGCTTTCGCCCCGCACTCCATGCCGGGGGTCCCAGATATACAGGGGGGTATGGGCCACCTCGTTGTAATAGGGCATCTGGTTTTTGCCCCAGTAGGCGTGCTCGGCCAGCAGGAACCCGTGGTCGGTCCCTATAATCAGCAGGGTGTCTTTCCACAGGTCGTGGCGGTCCATCAAATCCAGAATGCGGCCCAGGTTGTGGTCGCACATCGAAACCAAGGCCTGATACTGCCTGCGGCAGTGGGCGATCTCCTCCTCCGACTGGGTGGCCTGCCCCCGGGGCCAGTCAAAGTGCTTGCCGCTGTACTGCCGGTCATAAAGGTCAAGATACTTTTGAGGGGCATAAAAAGGCTCGTGAGGGTCAAAGGTTTCAAGATGCAGCAGCCAGTTATCCGCATCCTTGTTTTGCCGAATAAAGTCGCAGCCGAGTTCGAAGCACTTTGTCTGGGGGGAATCCGCTTCCTCGGTGATGTACTTGCGGTTTATCCAGTCCTGCCGCCAAAGCCCGGAGGGGCCGCCGCCGGTCTGCTTCTGGGGCACCATCACCGTTTCGGGGATATGGGGCGGGTCAACCTCGCCCTTCCAGTGGTCGCCCTCCTGCCCGCGCACCAGCTCCCAGGAGGAATAGCGGGTGTGGTAGGTGGCGCCGCCGTCCTCCCAGTAGTGCAGGTGGTCGCTGATGAGGTGGGTGTACACCCCGTTCTTTTTGAGCAGCTCGGGCATCGAGTCGTCAAAGGGCTCCAGCGGCCCCCATTCGCGATGCAAAAAGTTGTAACGGCCGGTATGCAGCTCGCGGCGGGCGGGTATGCAGGGCATACTGCCCACATAGCTGTTGTCAAACTGTACGCTATGCCGCGCCAACCGCGCAAAGTTCGGGGCGATGGTATCGCTTTCGGGGTTATAGGCGGGCAGATAGCGGCGGTTCAGGCTATCAAAAAATACGACAATGGCTTTCATCGGTGTAACCTCCCAACTGGCCGGGGCGTTTGCCGCCGGCGGTTACAGGCTGCCACCGCTAAAGCTGGGATTGAACGGCCGCCGCGGGGCCCGGCGCTACGGGCGCGCCCGCTAGCGGGTTCTGGCGCCGGTGCGGGGGTCCAGCACAATGACCTCTACGCCTTTTTGCTCAATCCGCTTAATTTCTTCGGGGTCAGCCTGATTGTCTGTGATGATGGTGGTGATATCGGTGATGGGGCAGGTAAAAAAGTTGCGGCAGCAGCCAATCTTGCTGCCGTTGGCCAAAATCACTCTGGGGCCGACGCAGCGCTCGATCATCTTGGCGTTTACCTGCACCCTCTGCGAGATGGCGGTGGTGATTCCCCCTGTGCTGCTGATGCCGTTGGCGCCCATAAAGCACTTGGTGGCGGTCACTATGTTCAGGGAATTTAGGGCAAAATCGCCGCTGAGCGAGCCGTCGCAGGGGTTCAGCTCACCGCCGGTCATAATAATCTGCACGTTGGAATGACGGGCCTCTTTGAGCGCCATCATGTTGTTGGTGATGACCGTCACGCCCTTGCTTTTAATCTGCTTGAGCATGCGGATGGCGGTCTGGCTGGAGTTGATAAAGATGGTGTCGCCGGGCTCTATCATATTGACCGCATAGTTGGCAATCGCCTGACGAATCAGGGCGGCGTCATAGCTGTCGGTCGATTCCGGCTGGGCGATATCCAGCCGAATGTCGCCATAAGCGCGCCGCAGCAGGCCGTCCTCTTCCATCTCCTTCAGGTCGCGCCGAATGGTAATGAGCGAAACAGAAAAAAGCTCGGCCAAATCGGCCATTTTGGTATCGGGGTTTTCCTGAAGGTAAGCCAGGATATTTGCTCTGCGCTGGTCCACCACCACTTTGCTTCTTTTCATAAAACCGTCCTCTGATAGATACTTTTAATAAATAAAAGTAGTTCTTTTATTGAATATACAATATCATAAAACCATATATATGGCAACATACCAGAGGCAGAAGCGGGGGGCATTTTGGGGTGTATCGGCAGCGTTTAAGCCAAATATAGTTGGACAGATTTTTAAGAAAAATAGAAACCGGATTACCCTTTAAAAATCGGTTGACACGCGGTTTGTAATATGATAAAATTCATATAAATAATTGATTTGATTAAATTATATTATAAATTATCATATAAATCAATTCATTTAGCTATAAAACCCTAAAATGAAACTGATGACACCGTGGGGTTTCGGATGCCGATGGGGCATAAAGTCCACCGAAGCTTCTCTGCACATTACCAAAGACCGGCCCGCCGATTTGCGTTGGTGGACCGGTTTTTGGTGCTCAGAGAAACCGGCGTACAGCCTGTGCCAGACCGTCGTGGTCGTTATCGGCTGTGATGTGGATATCCTCCAGCGCGTTGCCCATGGCGACGCTCAGGCCGGCGGTGCGCAGCATGCCCATGTCGTTTATGCTGTCGCCGACAGCCATCACCTCATGCAGCGGTATCTCCAGCATTTCGCAGAGTGTGCGCAGGGCGTTGCCCTTGTCCACCCCTTTTGCGCTCGCCTCCAGACTGTAGGGGGCCGACGAGGTGACAGAAACGCCAAAGGCCTCCTGCAGGTGGCTGCTGACCTGCGCCCGCTTGTGGTCGTCCGCAATGTGCAGAAACATTTTCTCCGGCGAGGCGTCCTCCGCCTGCAGCACGGCGTCCAGGTTTTCTACCGGAACGCGGCTGAGCAGATAGCGCCGCCGCAACGCCTCGTCCAATATGTGGCGGGGGGCGTTTTCATAGCAGTGCCGCGCCGCAAATACCTGGCCGTCGACATAAATATCGGTGCAGATATCAAGGGACTGGGCGTAGGCCAAAATCGAGCGGGCCTGACGGCCGGTCAGCAGGCTTTGCCAGAGAGGCGCTTTCTGCTCTATATCATAGATAACGGCCCCGTTGAGCAAAATCAGATAACGCAGCCCGGGCAGCTCCAGCACCGGGGCAGGAATGCGCATAAGGGCACGCCCGGTGGCGGGGACAAGGATAACCCCACGCTGAGAGGCCTCGCCCAATGCCTGCAGGCCGGCCCGGCTTGGCGTATCGCTGCTTTCCAGCAGGGTTCGATCCAGATCAAAGGCTATCAAACGAACCGCCATTTCAAGCTCCTTTCAAGGGTGACGTGTTTACGGCTTCTGCCTATCCACAGACGCTTTGCGGCGGCCTTTGGGGCTGCTGCGCCCCGCCTCCAATACCTGATAGAATGTCCTGGTCACGTTAAAGCAGCTTTGGTCGGCGGTTTTCACCAGATAGGCGCTGGCTAGAATTCTACTGGTTTTCAGCGACATCTCGCGGATATCCTCATAGCGGAACTTGCGGTGGTAGTAGATGAAAAAGTCGTCGCAATAGTAGCTCCGGCGCACCAGCTCGGTGTGAATCATTTCGGAAACCGCGATGAGGGCGACCACCACCCAAAGCACCGTCGCCTGCAGGTCGCTCTGGTTTTTGAAAACCAGCCACAGCGCGCAGGCAAACAGTAGCCCGTAGCTCAGCATCGGCAGCCGGGTTTCATCCAGCATCATCAGCGCGTAGCCCTGCTGGTTGCACTCCTTCAGCAGCTTCTGCCTTTTGCGGTAAAAGGCAAAGCGGCGGTAGATGATGGGCAAGCAGGCCAGCACAATGAAGCCCAACAACAAGTAATTCATAGGTTCTCCACCTTAAGCTTTCCTTTCCAGAGCCTCGTTTTTTAGAAGCCTGAACCCAAATTTTAGCCTGATTGCAAAACACAGCCACCCTTATTAGTGGCTGTGTTTTGCTGTTGGCGAGAGAATAACCACTTACATGGGTGAAATCATCTGGCGGCTGAGGGTTGCTGCGATGTCTGGGCGTCGGGGTAATACTGCTCAACGACTTCACGAATTTGATTGGCGATGGTTTTTCCGTCCATTACGTTGATGATAGGGATCATATGTACGCCTGGGATGGGGTCTAATCCCTGCGTCAGTTTTTTGGAGATTGCAATGATATCCACCCAGCCTTTAAAGGATGTCATTTCCCCCAAAGCGGTGTGCTTCAGGTTTGCGCGGATGCCGGCCTCCTTCAGGGCCTTGCCGACCACCACTTCAGAAATGGCGCTGCTGCCCAATCCATATCCACAAACCATCAGAACATTCACAGAATCCTTGCCCATTTTTCAACCTCCCATCTCATTAACCCGCGTTAAGGTAATTGCATCGTATGTATATGCGCCGGTACAAGCCTTATTCCAGTTTAGTGGATAAGCTTTCCTACAAACTTGAGGACTTCGGTGATGGCGGGCCATACGGTCGCCCAGTCGAACATGCCATTCCAGCCCACGCCGCCGGGGTATTCCATCAGCTTGATGGCCCAAACGGTGCCAAAGGTTTGAATAAACGCCAGAATAATACAGCAGATAATCAACGACTTGATGCCGCCGTATTTGTTGGCCACCACGCCCACGGCGCCGCCGGTGAAGAACAGGGGGATAAAGCCGGGCAGAACCATAATGGGGCTGTTAATCGCAAGCAGTACCAGCATAGCTGCAACGGTGCCCAGTGTGGTGAAAACAAAGCCGAGGGTGGCAGCGTTGGGCGAGAAGGGCAGCAGCGCGGCCACGTCGATGGCGGGCACGGCGTTGGGAACCACTTTGTCCTGAATGCCCTTGAAGGCGCTGACCAGCTCGGAGCACATTATGCGCACGCCGGTGATGAGGATGACCATGTTCATCGAGAAGACGATGCCCAGATTGACGATGTACACCAGCCAGTGCTTGCCGCCTGCCAGCTCGGTGATGCCCGCAAAGCCCAACGGGGACATGTAGGCACCCATAAAGACAATCATCAGGATGGCAACAGCAGTGACGTTGTTGTTGAAGATACCCAGCCAACCGGGCAGAGAAAGGTTCTCGACGTCATTTTCGGGTTTGCCCAGCTTATGGGCAAATTTTGAGAAGAACCAAAGACCAATCTGCTGGTTGTGGCCGATGGTGAAGCCGCCGCCGTCGGTTACCTTATCGCAGACGCCCACGGCCAAAGTGGTGGAGTAGGCCCAGTAAAGCCCCACCAGGATACCGGCGATTACCATCGAAGCGGTATTGCTCAGCCCCAGATAGGCGACCACCAGCCAAAGCGCAGCCTGCGAGTGGGCAACGCCCGAGTTGCCGGTGAGCAGAACGCCTTCCGCCTTGGTGAACTTACCGAAGTAGACGAAAATCAGGTTAATCGCGAACGCAATCATATAAACATAGCCCACCAGACCAAAGAGGTCGCCAAGGGCTTCGGTAGTGACGGCGCGCATGGCATAGGGGTCCATGATATAGCCAGAGATGCCAATGGAGTCGAATACGGCAGTGGTGATGGGTTTAAACGCGTTGGAGAACTGACTGCCGCCGAAGATAACCATCTGGATGCCTACCATGGTGGTAAAGGTGCTGGTGATAACCTTGGCTGCGCTGTTTTTGCCGATGATAGAGCCGATGCAGACCAACAGGCCCATCAGCAGGGTGGGTTCCATCAAAAGACTCTAGACTGCCTTGTAAATTGCCATTTATTCCTCTCTCCTTTTCCCCGTTAAGTACTATGCCTTTAGAAACCGGTTTTTGCTTTTATTCTCTCGCTTTCTATAAACAGTTTCAACGGTTTCCTGTATATTCCAGAATATACATGCTGCCGTCAAAACGATCAACGATGTAGATGAGGCCGTCGGCATCGACAAATACGTTGTTGGTTTTGATGACCTGCTGCCCCTCAGGCTTTGCGGGGATAAAGTAGCCCACCTCTTTGGGGCGGTATTTGTCCTGAATATCAATGATGCGCAGCCCGCCGTTGAAGTAGGTGATATAGACCAGTTGGTCGTCTATCAGCGAGCCCGGCCGCCGCTCGTGAATGTTGTGGCACCCAAAACGCTTGCCCTTGGTTGCAAAGCCCTCGCTTTCCACCTGAATGGTGGCGACTGGAACGGGGGTGGCCTCGTTGCGGATATCCACAATCTAGGCGTATTTTTCGGGTTCCTGACACAGGTCGGCGTAGGCCTCGTCGGTCACCACCAAAATCTCCCGTTCGGGTATCGGCAGCGCCGTGTGGGTCAGCCCGCCAAAGGGGGGCACCAGCTCATATGCGCCACCATCCTGGGCTTGCTGTAGTCCGAGATATCGATGATGGTGAAGCCGCCGTCGGTCCAGCCAAGATAGGCCTGGTCGCCACAGACGTAGGGAGGGCCATGGGCCCGCACCTTTTTGCTCTCCTCCCAGGTGGGCTTTTCGCCGCCTGCTTCCCACATGCCGGGCAGCCAGAAGCGGCCGACCTCGGTGGGGCTGGTGGGGTCCGACAGGTCAAGAATCAGGTAGATACAGTCGGTGAAGCCCTCGGGCTGGGCGGTTACGTGGGCGTACTTGCCATCCACAAACCACATGCGGTGGGCGCCCTTGCCGGTGGTGGGCATAAAGCCGATTTCACGGGGAGCGGTCTTATCCGCGATATCAAACACCCGTATACCGGCTGTCCAGCTTTCGACGTTGCCCAGACGCTCGTTGTTAATCAGCATCACGTCGCCCGAAACCTGCACCTTATGGGAATGGGTGTTGGGGGGCGAGGCCACCTTGCTCAAAACCTTGGGCGCGTGGGGGTTGCCCACGTCCACCAGTGTGATGCCCCCTGTGCTCATATGGGCGATATAGGCCACCTTGTTGTCTACGATAATCTGCCCGGCTCCATCGTCGGCAATTTTTGTTTTGCTGATGACGCGGACGTTTTTGCGGTGTTCGCGGTGATCGGCCATATAGCACTTCACAAATTAACCTCCCAGTATTTCAAAACGATTAAATAATATTTTATGATAATTGTTAAAGGTTATATTAATTTATCATAAAATATATGGTGTGGCTTTAATTATATAGAGGGGGATATTACCTGTCGATTATTTTTAAACAAATTTTTATTTTTTCCTATTAACCACAAAGTTTAGGTTATAAATTATAATAAAACGTTAATATAAATTAATAAATCGTAAATAATAACTAAAACCCACCCTTTGAATTTAGTTTTATTTTTGCTATTTACAATTTATTAATTGATATAATATAATCGTAAAAAATATAAATAAGTTAAATATAATATTTTTTATGAAACAATAATTTCTTTGGGGGATGTAGCAATGCTGAAAACAATGCTGGAAAAAAACCTGTACTCGGTCCACGATGGGTTCGACAACTGGGAGGACGCCCTGCGCGCCGCGGTTGTTCCGATGGTCAGGAGCAATATTGTCACCGAGCGGTATGCCGACAGCATCATCGCCGCTGTTCATCAGTTTGGGCCTTATATCGTTATCGCCCCTGATATCTGCATCCCCCACGCCAACGACCCCGAAAATGTAAACGAGAGCGCCATCTGCTTTATGAAGACGGTGCGCCCGGTATCCTTCGGCGACGAGCCCGACGAGAGTGCGCGGCTGTTTTTCGTTCTGGCCGCTAAGGATGAGAAAATCCACCTGCAAAATATGCGCGCGCTTATGAAGCTGCTCAGCGACCCGGCGTTGATGGAGCCGCTGAGCGAGGTCACCTGCGAGGAGGAGCTTCTGGCGCTGATGTAAAATACAAGGCCTCGGACTGGTAAAGAAAGGGCTTGCCTTATGGAACAATGCCAACTGAAAAAAAGCCCTCGCGCAGTTGTGGAGGGCACCGTTTTTTTATCGATTATCACCTTCATTGGCGGCTATATGAACGCGTATACCTACATAACCCGGGGCGGCATCTTTGCCAATATGCATACCTCCAACATGTCGCGGGTGGGCATCTGCATCGCCGCGCAGGACTGGGAAGGGGTGCTGCGGTACTTTATCCCCATCCTTGCCTGCATTCTGGGCGCCGCCTTCAGCGAGGTGGTCAGAGAACGGCTCTCAAAATCCGGCTCCCTTGCGGGGGACTGGCGCAAATCCGCCCTGCTGCTGGAGCTGGTGGCGCTGCTTCTGCTGGGGCTGGTTCCGCTTTCGGTGCCCAACGGCGTTGTGAACGCCTATGTTTCCTTTGTGACCGGCTACCAGCTCTGCCTTTTCCGCGTGTGGGAGTC
>JAEWWW010000110.1 GCA_023396215.1 Bacillota bacterium
TTGCTATTTTTTATGCAGTTGGCAGACCGCATTCCTATTTTAGCAAAGGGAGTTTTTATTGTCTTCATCTTCGGCACAAGCCTTTTACCCAACCACTCGCCTAGCGAGTGGTTTTACTATACAAAAAGGGCGGCCGATGGCCGCCCTCCGCGAAGCAATCATGTATTGTTTTAGCGGCCGATTCTCTGCTCGGTTTCGGGGTCGAAGAGATGCAGCTTGGTGCAGTCCAGCGCCAGCTCCACCACCTCGCCGTCCCTGGTGTGGTTGCGGGCGGGCACGGTGGCAATCAGCTTGGTGTCGCCGCAGTTGAGGTAGAGGTAAATCTCGGAGCCCATCAGCTCGGCGATATCCACCTCCGCCTTGATGACCCCGGAGGTAGGCTGATCCATGTAGATTGGCTCGAGGTGAATATCCTCGGGGCGCAGGCCGACGATAATCTGCTTGCCCTCATACCGCGCGGCGGTTTCGGCCGGGATGCGCTCGGCTGGCAGCGGTAACGCGTAGTCGCCAAACGCAGCCACAAAGGCGTCCTCTTTTTTCTGCACGGTGGCGGTGATAAAGTTCATCTGCGGGGTGCCGATGAACCCGGCCACAAAGAGGTTGCAGGGCATTTCGTAAAGGTTCTGGGGGGTATCCACCTGCTGGATAAAGCCGTCCTTCATCACCACGATGCGGTCGCCCATGGTCATAGCCTCGGTCTGGTCGTGAGTGACATAGACAAAGGTTGTGCCCAAGCGCTTGTGCAGCTTGGTAATTTCGGAGCGCATGGTGGTGCGCAGCTTGGCATCCAGGTTGGAAAGCGGCTCATCCAGAAGGAAGACCGCCGGGTCGCGCACCATGGCGCGCCCGAGGGCGACACGCTGCCGCTGACCGCCCGAAAGCGCCTTGGGCTTGCGCTGCAGCAGATGCTCGATATCCAGAATGCGGGCGGCTTCTTCTACCTTCTGCTTGATTTCGTCCTGGGGCATCTTACGAAGCTGCAGGCCAAAAGCCATGTTTTTAAACACCGACATATGGGGATAAAGCGCATAGTTCTGAAACACCATGGCAATGTCCCTATCCTTGGGCGCTACGTCGTTTACAAGGCGGTCGCCGATATAAAGCTCACCCTTGGTAATCTCTTCAAGCCCCGCTATCATGCGCAGGGTGGTGGATTTGCCGCAGCCCGAAGGGCCTACCAGAATGATGAATTCCTTGTCGTCAATCTCGAGGTTAAAATCATTTACCGCGGTAACGTCGCCGGGATAAATCTTAAAAATATTTTTAAGCGAAATCTTTGCCATTGCTCTTCCCCCTATGAACTGATTGATTTATGCTGCCTGCCGTTTACCCCTGTAAGCCGGCCGCCTTTTTATAGCACGATTGCCTGAGAAAGGTTGCGGGGCTGGTCTGCGTCCAAGCCCTTTTGGCAGGCGATGTGGTAGCCCATCAACTGCCCGATGATGGAAACCACCGGCGCGAGGCAGGCGTCGCCCAAGCCGAGGGCCAGCACGAGGCTGTAATCCGCCCCAAAGCGCGAGACATCCTCGCCCAACACCGCGGTAACCGCCCCGAAGGATTTCATCTGCTCCATAAGCTTTGCGTCGGTTTCGGCGGTTTTGCTGTGGGCAAACATCATCACCAGCGTATCACGGTCCACGATGCTCATCGGCCCGTGGCGGTACTCCAGGCTGTAGTAGGCCTCCGAGTGGGTCAGGCCCATCTCCTTCATCTTGTTCATGCTCTCGCAGGCCACGCCGTAGTATTCACCCTGCCCCAGAGTGATATACAGGTTCAGGTGCGGGTGCTCCTGCACAATCTTTTTGGCAAGGGCGTCCATCACCGGCAATTGCTGCTCGGCAAAGGCCGCGATGCGGGCCGCCTGCGCGGCCTCTATCTTCTGCCCGGCAAGATACATCGACATCACCACCACAAGGTAGAGCATGCTGGTGTAGGAGCGGGTCATGACGATGCTTGCTTCGTCCGCGTCGGGCGAAAGCACCATATAGTCGTTGTAGGCGGCGCTGCCCGCGTCGCAGGTGATGGAAAGGGTGGTCACCGAAGGGATTTCACGCACCTTGTCTATCGCCATGCGCACCTCGGTGGTAATGCTCTTGCGGGTGATGGGCACCACCAGCGTATGTGTGCCGCAGGTGTGCAGCTCCGGGAAAAAATAAAGCTCTGAGCAGGGCACCGCACAGGCCGCCTTTCCGGTATAGGTGGTGAAGATGTGGGCAGCGCTCTGGGCCAGATAGAAAGACGTGCCGCAGCCGGTGAAAATCACCTTGTCGTAGGCGTCCTCCTCGGCAAAGACTTCATCCAGAACAGCATAAATTTTCTCCAGCGTACCCGAAACAGCCTCAAAAGACTGAGGCTGCAGATAGATTTCGCGATAGGTGTTGGTTCCTAATTCTTTCGGCATAAAAAATACCTCCCTTATATTCCGGCTGCCGGTTCATCCGCCGGGCCGCAAAAGCGTTTACGGCGGCTTCTGCCTTCCTTCGGCGGTTTCCCGCAGCCTGTATCTTCTCGGCATGTTTTTCCCCGCTCTATCGAGGATAAGGCCGGTATCACCCTGTGACAACCAGAGAAATGCCCGCTACTGCTGTGAATACATACACAAATTTGCGGATGCCCTCCATCGACAGCCGCCGGAAGAGCAGAAAGCCCAGCCCGGTGCCGCCTGCCACCCCCGCCAGTGCGGCGGCGCTTAACTGCATCACCTCTGCCGTGACATTGCCCATTACCAGATGGGCGATAAAAATATAGCTGGTGGTCAGGCAAAAAAAGGCTTGCAGGGTGGCGTTGTACTCCAGCTTGTCGTCGGTGACCGATAAAAAGTAGGCCACCATGGGCGGGCCGCCGATGTTGAACATCCCGCCGCAAAAGCCGCTGATGGCGCCGGCTATGACGCCGGAATACCATGTGGGCTTCAGGCGCAGCCTGCCGCTGAAAAAGACAAAGTAGATGCTCAGCAGAACCAGCGCGACCCCCAACACCCGCCGCAGCAGCGCTTCGGTGCTGGACATCAGTGCAAACACCCCAAAGGTGCTGGCAAGCATTGAGGCCAGCGCGGGCCAGAGCAGCAGCTTAAAGTTAATCGATTTGCGCAGCCTCACCGTGATGGAAACCACCATGGCAAAAGCGGTGAGCGCCTCGATGATAGACGCGGTGCGAAAAGGTAAAAGCAGCGGCCACAGCGACATGCAGAGGATGGCGTAGCCAAAACCGCTGGCCGCCTGTATTGTGCTGCCTGCAAAGGCAACCAGCGCGACAAACAGATAGTTCATAGACGCTCCCTTTGGTAGACAGGCGCGCCCGCTACAATGGTGGTGGCCACCTGATTGTCGGCGTCCAGCAGCACCAAATCAGCGTCCAGACCCGGCTGCACCGCTCCCTTGCGGTAGGGCAGCCCCAGCAGGGCGGCGGGGTTGCCCGCCAGCAGGCCGGCTACCTCGTGCAGCGGCTTTTGGGTGTAGGCCGCAAGGTTGTGCAGCGCCTTCAGCATGGTCAGCGTGCTGCCCGCACGGCTGCTGCCGTCCTTGAGCCGGGCGTCGCCGTCTTTCACCACAATCTCGTTGACCCCCAGATAAAACGCCCCGTCGCCAAGGCCGGCGGCCATAATCGAGTCGGTCACCCCGATGACCTTATCCCACCCCTTGGTCTTCAGCAGCAGCCGCACCATGCCCGGGTGCAGGTGCAGCCCGTCGCAGATGGCTTCGCAGTAGCAGTCGCTTTCCAGCAGCGCGCCGCTGACGGCGGGGGCGTGCTGGTGGGGCAGCAGCATGGCGTTAAAGGTATGGGTTGCACAGCAGGCTCCTGCCCGGATGCACTCCCAGGTTGTGTCGTAGTCTGCGCCGGTATGCCCCAGAGAAACCGATATTCCCATCCGCGATACCGCCCTGATAAACTCCGGCATGCCCGGCAGCTCGGGCGAAACGGTGATGCGCCGTATCAGCCCGCCCGATACCTGCTGGTACTCCTCCACCTCCGCCAGCGAGGGCAGCCGCAGCAGATGCTCCGGCATCGCCCCTTTGTAGGCGGCGCAGAGGAACGGGCCTTCAAGATGAACCCCCAGTATGGCGGCGCCGTCGCGCAGTTGCTTTGCGCCCTGCGCGATGACGGTGAGGCATTCCAGCAGCCGCTCTCTGGTGTCGGTCAGCAGGGTGGGCAGGTAGCCTGTCACCCCCTGGCTTGCAAAGAAACGGCCCACCTTTACCAAGCCCTCGAGGGTGAGGTCATTCATATCCACCCCTACCGCGCCATGGGTGTGCAGGTCGATAAAGCCCGGCAGCAGCAGCCTGCCGCCCGCGTCGAGTACGGCGATGCCGCCCCCGGCGGGGAGGTCAGCGGATATCCGCGCAATCCTGCCGTCTTTAATCAAAATGTCCTGCACGGGGGCGTCGCCGCCCAGCGCCGCGGCTTTTATCAGCAGGCTGTTTCCGGCGCGCCTTGCCTCTGTGTTATGGTTCATCTGTGTATCCTCTCTGCCTGACGGCTCAGGCATTACATTACAGCTCTAAAACCTCGATGCCCAGCAGGCCGGCCACCGCGATCATATCGTCGGCTACGTCGCGCCATACAAGGCTGTAGTGGTGGGGCACCCCTTCGCCGATAATCTGGTCCAGAATGCTGCGCACCGGCGGGGCAACCTTGACGTTGACCATGGCCCCCTTGGTGTTGCGGTGGGTAGAAACCGCCTCGCCACGCACCAGAAACAGCTTGTATACCCCGCCGATGTTGCAGAAGCGGGCGACGGTAACAGGGCCCTGCCGCAGCGAGCCGTAGATGGCGGTGCCCTGCCCGGCCAGCGGGTGGTTGTTGATGCTGACCCCGTCGCTTTCATCCAGCAGCGAGAAGGGGGCCTGCCCGCAGTGCCAGTAGGTCAGGGTGTTTTCGGTTTCGTCCATGTTAATCATATCGGCGATAAAGCCGGGCTGCCCGGTGAGGTAGTTCTGCACCATCAGGGTCAGGGCTGCGTCAACGTCGCCCTCGCAGATGATGTGAACGCCCTCGTCGGCCAGACGGCCGATGACCGCGCAGGGGGTGGTTTTCAGGTTGCCCATCTCGGGCCAGCATTTGAGGGTGGTAAAATCGTAACCCTGCTCCGCAATGACCTGCTTGATAGCCAGATAGAGCTTGGAGTGGTTGGCAAGGTGCTGGTCGGGCAGGGCCGAGGGGTCATACGCCCTCGAAATCTTCTGCATATCGGCCTCCACCTCGTGCAGGGGGAGCTGTTCCATGCGGTCGAACACCACCTTAAGGCCGGTTTCCTCCATGCGTACGCCGAAGGTGCGCCGGATGAGGGATTCGTCAAAGGCGCAGTTGTAAAAGGCGGTGGGGCGGTAGCCGAACATTCCAAGGAGCGCACCGCGCAGGCCGCGCACCACGCCGAAGGCCCGGATGAGGCGCAGCAGTTTTTCCTGCACCCGCGCATCCTCCTTGTCGCCGTAGAGGTAGTGGCAGATATGGCCGTTGCGCCGCAGCGCTGCCGCGTTCATAGTGATGGAAACCAGCGCGTTTGCAAAGAGGCGGGCGTCACGGTCAAAGGGCGGCTCGTAGGGGCCCCAAAGGATGAGGGGAACCCGCAGCTCGTCGGCGATGGCGCAGCAGACGTCGTCGCCGGTGAAGGCGCCGTGCAGCTGTATCACCACATCCACCCCCGCCGAACGGAACAGCGAGATTGCTTCTTCTACATTGGCGGCGTTCACCGCCACCTGCTCATACTGCACCAGACGAACGTCGGGCAGGTTTTTCTTCAGCCATGCGCCGTACTGCGCAAGGCGCTTTTCGGGCAGCTCTCTGGGCCAGCGCCCCGAAAGGGTGGTAATAAAGCCCACTGTGCATTGTTTTTTCATCGCCGTTCTTCCCCTTCCCATCTTCTGTACTGGGTTGTCATATTCTGCTGCGTTGCAGCCGCTTTTGGGCGGGCGCTTTCTTCTGCTATTAAAGCATGACCGCCGCGGCGGCGGTATGTTTTTTCGCCGCCTGCGAAGCAGGCCGGGTGTTTATGCCTTGCCGGCAGAGCCGGAAAGGGCAATTACCTTTTTGATATCCTGGGTCAGCGCGTTGGAGGCAAACTGCGAAAGCTGCCACGAGTGGCCCTGATGGTTCAGGGTGCGCAGCGCCTCCTCATAATACTGAACATACTTGTAGCGTATCTCGGTGCCGAAGTTGATTTTGGCGACCCCCAGCCTGATGGCCTCGCGGATGGTTTCCTCCGCCATGCCGGTGCAGCCGTGCAGTACCAGCGGCAGGTCGCAGAACTCCCGCACCTTTTGCAGCACATCCAGCCGGATATCCGGCTCGCCCTTGTAGTAGCCGTGGGCGTTGCCGATGCCGATTGCCAGCGTATCGGGTGAGCAGAGCTGCAAAAAGCTGCGCACCTCTTCGGGATCGACCACGTTTTTGTTCTCCTGCGGCGTTCCGTTAGGCTCCAGCCGCAGCAGCTCGCCGATTTCGGCTTCCACCGGCACGCCGAAGCAGCGGGCAACCTCTGCAACCTTGGCGGTCATGGCGGCGTTTTCCTCCACCGGCAGGGTGGAGCCGTCTATCATCACCGAGGTAAAGCCCAGCTTGAGGGCCTCCATGCAGATATCAAAGTCGGCCCCGTGGTCGAGGTGGATGGATATCGGCACCGATACCTTTTCGGCGCACCATTTTGCCACCTGCACAAACCAGTCGTTGCCTGAAAATGCCCCAGTAGACACATAGTGGGCCAAAATCATGGGGGAGCCCATCTCTTCGGCCGCCTTGCAGCAGGCCCAGATAATATCAAAATTGCCGCCCTGTGTGTTGATGGCGGGGATAGCATAGCCCTCTCTCGCGGCCTTTTGCAGCATATCCAGATTCGTTGTTAACATTGTTGCTTTCACCTATCCTTTAACTGCACCGGCCACAAGACCTTTAATCATATATTTCTGGAAGAAGAAGAATACTGCGACCATGGGCAGCATGCCCACGATGGAGATGGTGTTAATCAGCGACCAGTCGTAAGAGAGCTCGCCGAGGTAGCGCATGCTGATACCGGCCGAAAGGGTGCGCAGCGCGTCGTTCTGGATGAGGGTAACGGCGTGGAGATAGTCGTCCCAGGTCATCAGAAAGGCATAGATGCCCACCGCCAGCATGCCGGGCTTCACCAGCGGCACCACAATCTGCATCAGCGTCTGGATGCGCCCCGCACCGTCTATCAGCGCCGCTTCCTCAATGGCCTTTGGCACATTGTCAAAAAAGCTGGCCATCAGCATCGAGGTAAAGGGCAGCATCGCCGCGGTCAGCGCCATAATCAGCCCCGCGTGGGTGTTAATCAGCTTAAAGCGGCCCAGCAGGTCGTAAAGCGAAATCATCCGGCTGATAACCGGGAACATCTGCGAGGAAAGCAGCGCCGCCACAATCCACTTATTCCAGCGGAAGCGGAAGCGGGAAAGCGCGTAGCCCGAAAGGATGGCCAGAAAGGTGGTAATCAGCGCCGTGATGCCTGCCACAATAAAGTTGTTTTTGTAGTAAACAAAGAAGTTATTGTGCTTGGTAAACAGGCTGATGTAAGCGTTGATGGTGGGGCCTTCGGGCAGGAAGGTGGGCGGAAAGCGGTAGGCCTCCATGTTGGTCTTAAAGGAGGTGACCAGCACCCAATAGATGGGGAAGAGCAGGAACAGCAGGATGACGGCAAGCACGGTGTATTTTAGAATACCGCTCAGGTTCTTTTGTGTTTTCATCGCATATCCCTCCCTAATCCATGCTCTCGGAGCGCATCAGACGGTTGTAAACAAACACAACAATCATCATCAGCAGCATCCAGACGGTGGTAACGGCGGCGCCCGAGCCAAGGTTGTTGGAAACAAACGCCTCGCGGTAGCTCAAAATCGCAAGGGTGGTGGTGGCGTTATCGGGGCCGCCGCCGGTCATGGTCCACACCAGCGGGAACTG
The DNA here is from genome assembly GCA_023396215.1 of Bacillota bacterium. GTDB lineage: Bacteria > Bacillota > Clostridia > Oscillospirales > Ruminococcaceae > Heteroruminococcus. The sequence goes on from JAEWWW010000110.1 coordinate 7,906, forward strand.
CTTGAAGTTCTCGATAATCGCCATCGAAATGGTAATCTTGATCACGCTGCTCATATAGGGCAGCACAATTTTGAAAAACTTAACGCGGGAGTTTGCGCCATCCACCGTCGCGGCCTCCAGCATATCGTCCGGCACGTTTTGCAGTCCCGCCAAAAGCAGCAGCGTGGAAAGGGGTATCTGCTTCCACAAGGCGGCGATGCTGATGCCCATCAGGGCGGTGGCGGGGTTGTTGAGCACCCCCAAGTCGCTGACCTGCCCAAAGGTCGCCAAACCGACCAGATATTTGACCAGACCGTACTGGGGCTGGAACATCCACATCCAGATCAGGGCCGATATCACGGTGGGCACCACCCAGGGCATCATCATGATGCTGCGGAACACCCGGGCGAAGCGAACGTTTGAGTTGAGCACCAGAGCCAGTGCCATGCCGATGACAAACTGGAGCAGCACCACCGCAATGACAAAGGAAAAGGTGGTAATAATCGAGGGCAACAGCTTGTTGTTTTGAAACAGCTTAATATAGTTATCAAAATTATTCCATACGCCGGGCTGGCCTGAAATAATATTTTTCACCTTAAATTCCAAGAAGCTTTTGTATACCGAGTCGATAACCGGAACTAAAATGAAAATGACCGTCATCAGGACGGTGGGCACCAGCAGCGTAAGCGAAAACAGACGGTCGCCGGTGGTGCGTTTCAGAAGGCTTCTGCTGAACTGAGATTTGGCGGGAGCACGCATCGTACTTCTCCTCCCTCTAAGGCATTTCTGAGCTAAACTGTGGGTGTAGGAATGTGGCGGGCAGAAGGGGATTGGCCCCGCTGCCCGCCTTCCTTCTTCCTGGTACTATTCACACTGAACCGAACCTACACCGGCCCAAGGCCGGGGGGTCCGACTTGCGGCAAGGCCTGTGCTCCTCGGCTTTTCACCGTGGCGATGCTTCCGCAGGACATCCTGCTGCCTGTGAAAAGGCCGGGGGCCTGCTCTGCCTGCGCCGCTTTATGACTGTTTTGGGTGGTTTGCCAAATGCTTAGCCGACAATCGCCTGTGCGGCTTTCTTAAAGTCTGCGATGGCTGCGTCTACGTCCTTGCCGCTGACGGTAACCGACTGGGCCAGGGTGCAGAGCTCGAGGTTCAGGTCGGACAGGGTGGGGATAAAGGCGATGGGTTTGGTTTTGCCCAGCGCACCGGACGCGCCTGCCAGCACCTTGCTGTCAACAATGGCGGCCATGCTGGCCATCGACTTTTTAGAGGGGTATGCAGGGGTGATGTTGGTCATATAGTCTGCCAGTACTTCTTCAGAGATGATATATTCCACCAGAAGACGGGTGGCTTCTTTGCGGGCTTCGCCGTTGTCGGCCAGCATGAAGCAGTGTGCCTGCAGAATGCTTTCGCCCGAGCCGGAGCCGCCTGTGAGGGGAACGGCGGAAGCGGTGAAGCTGGCTGCTTCGGGGTTGATGCTCTGTACGCCGTTGAAGCCCCAGGACTGGTCATAGTACATGGCAAGCTGGCCAAGGGCAAACAGGTTGCGCAGGTCTTTCAGTTTGGCGTTCTGGGGGTTGTAGCCCTTCTGGTCCAGCAGCTTGAGCATCTCAAAGGCCTGCTTGAAGCCGACGTTGTCTACATCCAGTTTGCCGTCTGCGGTCAGCACCTCGCCGCCGAAGTTATAAACCATAGCGGTGAGCGAAGAGCCCGAAACAGGAACAGAAGCGGTGGTCTGGCCAAAGGGATAAATCTTGTTGCCGTCGCTGGTGGTCAGCGGAGCGATTTTCTCGGCCATCTGCAGCATCTCGTCATAGGTCTTGGGGGGCTTTTCGGGGTCGAGGCCGGCCTTTACAAAGATATCCTTGTTGTAGTAAAGGACATAGGGAGAAATGTAAAGGGGCACGCCGTAGGCCTTACCATTTACCATGTGGCCTTCCATCATGTTGGGGTAAAAGTCGCTGAGGTACTCCTGGGTCAGAACGGTGTCTACCGGAACGGTCAGACCGGCGTCTTCCAGCGTGGGTACCCAGCCGATTTCGCCGAAGATGAGGTCTACTTTATCGCCGCCGCCGGCCATGTTGATGACCTGATTGACGATTTCGCCGTAGGGGGCGGTTACCCATTCAATGGTGATGTGGGGATATTTCTCTTTAAAGCCGGCCTCAACACCTTCCCAGAACTCGGTGTAGCCTGCCTCAAGCAGTGCGTAGTTTGCAAATTTGATGGTAACGGGCTCGGGTGCGGGAGTGGAATCAGAGGGGGCCTCCGACTGGCTGGAGGGCGCGGGGGTGTTGGGCGCGCCACAGGCGGCAAGGCTGATAATCATCAGCAGAGACAGGCACAGTGCGGTGAATTTTTTCATGAAAGTTCCTCCTTAATGTGCATTGTTGCGGTTTGTACATTCGTGTGTATATCGGGCGAAAAGAACCCTTTCAGGTGCTTTCGCGTACGATCAATCTTGTGCTGAAATCTTCGATTTCCGGAACGGTACCCTGGTCTATCATCTGGTGCAGCATCTCGATGGCGGCTCTGCCTATCTCTCCCCGCTGCATCTCCATGGTGGTCAGGGTGGGGGTGGTGTACTGGCTCAGGCTGGAGTTGTCGAACCCTATCACCGCCAAATCCTCGGGTATCCTGCGGCCAAGCCGCTGCCCCGCTTGCATCCCGATGCAGGCAAGGCGGTCGTTTCGGCCAAAGATGGCGTCGATGGTGGGGTCCTCGGTCAGCCTTTCGCCGATGCGCTGTGCCACCTCCTGAGGGTTGCGGCACCCGGTAACGATGTTGCGTTCGCTCACCGGCAGCCCGTGCTCGGTCATCTGCTCCACAAACCCACGGTAACGCAGGTCCTCCATGGTGCTAAAGTTGCCGCGGGCGCTGTATCGGTCAAGGTAGAGGATGTTTTTGCGGCCCTTGCTGACCAGATGGTTGACACAATCCTTTGCGCCCCAGTAGAGGCCGGTGCCAATCATGGCCACCCCTTCCATGGGGGGATATGCCCTGTTTTTCAAAAGCACCACCGGCAGGCGGGCCGCCACCAGCTGCTTGATATAGGCTTCGGGGAAGCTGATAGAGCTGATAATCACCCCGTCGTACTGGCGGCTGATAATCTCGGCGAGGAATTCTTCGGTGTTGCGGTTGGCGCAGAGGGAAATCATATAGCCCTTGTCATAGGCGTACCGGTCCATCTCGCTGATGAGCTGGCTGAAATGCTCGTTGCTGATCTGGTCGGCGATGAAAACAATGTGGTTGCTGTTTTTGCCCTTCAGCGCCCGGGCCACGTTGTTGGGCCGGTAGTTGAGCTCGCGGATGGCCTGCTCCACCAGAGCGCGCTTGGTTTTGTCCACATAGCGGTTATTGTTCATCACATAGGAAACGATGGTTTCGCTTACCCCTGCATGTGCGGCCACATCCGCCCGGGTGACACGTTGAAACTGCTTGCCCACGGCTGCTCCTTTCCAAAAAAACGGCTTCAAACGGTAGAAGTTTGGGCGGCCGACAGGCCCGTTTCTTCGCTATACATACGTGTTTATATTTTGTGTTGCCAGTATAGCACAGGCCAAAGGGAGCGTCAACGCTTTGGTGTAAATTTAGGAGAATGCATCAACAACCGTATACACATCTGGCGAAATTGACCGTGTATAAAGCATGATTGTAAATAATATATTATTTAGTTTGGGCCTTTTTCCCTGCAATCTGCCGGGCTAAAAGGCTGGGGCGCCGGGCCAAAAAAAGCTGCCCCTTTCGGGGCGGTCAGCGGCTTTGGGGCTGCCGCTCCCCCAAGGGGGGCAGGCCGCATTTTTGCAGAAACAGCCGGATGTTCTGCTGCTCCCGCGCGGGGTCGGCCCCCAAGCGGCCCAAGCGGTCGCAGAGTCCCAGCAGCGCCACCTCGTGAAGGTTCACCTGCGCCTTCATCCCCTTGATGTCGGCAAAGGGCAGGCCTCCGGTGACAAACAGCAACTGCATATGCCAGCGCACCAGCGGCTCCACCTGCCGGGCCAGTGCTTCGGGGCCGCCCGCCGCCAGCAAAAATTCCCGGGCAAGGCCGGCCCCCACCTTGTCGTGGTCGTAGGAGGTTATCCTGCCCCGGCGGGTGCGGGTGGTGGCGGGCTTGCCGATGTCATGCAGCAGCGCTGCCCAGAGTAATGCCTGCGGGTTGCTGCTCTGGGCGCGGCGCTGGGCGGCGGCGTCCACCACCAGCATGGTGTGGTTCCACACATTGCCCTCGGGATGGTGCTTGGGGGATTGGGGCGTTTGCTTCAGCCTGCCCAGCAGGTTCATGGGGTATTGGGATAGCTGCTCTGCCCCAAGCCCGGCAAAAAAGAAGGATGGGTGGCTATCCTGCGTCAGCCGGGCGTCCAGCAGGGCAAAGACCGAGGGCTCAGGGCCGTTCATCGCTCTGCTGCCGGGGGGCGCTTTCCTTCAGCCCGTAAACCGCCCTTGCGCTTTCGGCCTGCGGGTCGTGCTTAATTTTCTTGGAGTGAAACTTGCCGTCGGCCTTTTTGTTGTTGCGGGTGCTTTTTCTTCGGTTATCGTTGCTCATGGCGCTGCTCCTTTACGCTTGCAAAAATATCGGGCTTCCCTGCTCTTCTGCCTCGGGCAGAGGATACATACAGGCTTTAACCCCTTGGAAACCACATCAAACTGTGCTATTAGTATGCGAAGGCCGCCCCGGTTTATCAGCAAAAACGCGGCTGCTGCGCCAAAAAGAAAACAAGCCCTTTGCCGCAGCAGAAGGCTTGTCTGTCATTTTAATGGCCTGTGGACGTCACTCCGCCTGACCGGCCTGTGCTTCCCAAAGCTGAGCCCGCTCCTCAAAGCTGACCTCGCGGTGCACCTGATGCAGCATCCACAGGTAGCCAAAGGGGTCGGAAAACATCGAATTGCTCACGCCGTAAGCGGCCATTTCGGTGACCGGCTGCACCTCTGTACAGCCCGCCGCAAGGGCGCTTTGGTGGGTCTTTGCGATATCGGGCACCATCACGTTGAACCAAACCGGCAGGGGAACCCCCGGCTTGGGGGCGATTAGCTGAAACTCGGGGTTTTCATCCAGCATATGAAAGCGGGCGCCGTAGATGGCAAACACCGCCTCGTTCTTCCCCTTGGGGAAGGCGGTCACCTCGATGCGCTCCAACTCAAAAATGCGCTCATACAGGGCCAGCGCCTCCAGACTGTCGGTTACTACAAAATCAATCTCCATGCCTTTCATCATGGCTGTTTCCTCCTCGTTAGCGGCACTTTTGAAACAAAAAAGGGCCGAAAGCGGCCCTTTTTTCCTGCTATTAAACCAATTGGGAAAATTTAATCTCCTTCAGACGCTGCTGAACCATCTCTGAGATGTCGTGATAGATGCCGTGAAAGAGGCATCCCGCACGGCCGTTTTCGACGTGGGTACACTCAAAATCGGGCGATACGCAGCGGCTGATGGAATACGGCCCCTCCACAATCTCGATGACGTCATACAGGGTGAGGTCTTCCAGCTCACGGGCCAGCTCATAGCCGCCATGTGTGCCTTTGTAGGAGCGGACGATGCCCCCCGCCACCAGCTTGCGCATAATCTTAAGTGAAAAACGCAGGGTCACCCCTGTTTTTTCCGAGATGGTTTTGGCGTCCACGCGCCTGCCCTGAGCACAGGCCAGACAATGAACGATTCTGACCGCATAATCGGCCTCAAGTGTCAGATGCATAGATACCACCTCTTCTCTTTCCGGGACCGGTATAAGGCCCTCTGATTATATGGTTACAGATGAAGTTATTGCTTGTATTATCTGCTGCAAGTATAGGATAATATACTGTTTTTGTCAAGTATTCGACTTGTGCCGCGGTTTTGGTATGAGCCAGCAGTGACCGCCCACATCATTTGTGCCAGCAGGCAGATGCCATTCGCCCCCACGGGTCATTCTCCGCCTTGGAGGGGGCCACGGTCAGCAGCGGGCGAATACTATCTGCCCCTGCTGCGTTTGTGCGCGCGGCAGATGTGAGCATCGGCCCCCTACAATGTTTCCCACAGCTACAGCGGCAGGAGCAAAAGCGTCCTCTATTCCCCTTCTTGGAGGGGTGGCACCCGCAGGTGCCGGGGTGGTTTGGGGAGGCGGGCGATTTGCGGGCGGCCGAATGTGCCAAAAGACAGGCAGTCTGTAAAGGGCACCGCCCAAACGGTGCCCTTTGAACGGATTATAAAAAACCAAGCTTACAAAACCCATCGCGTAGGCGGACATGCGCCGTTCGTCGGAGCAAGCTACACTTCATTCGTCCCTCGGCTCTTTCATGACCAAGGGCTTCATATCGTTTCGCTGCTCCTCCTCTTTCCCACAAAGCCTTTCGGCTTTGCGGGAGCCCTAATGGATACCTTTAAAACTGTCTGCGGTGAGCAGGCGGTTTTGCTTGGGGGTGTTCACGAGGGGGACGGCTGGACGCAAAACCGCAGGTTTTGCACTGAACACGAAGTCCCTCTTGTGACAGGTTTTTATTCGAGGAAATCCTTCAGCTTTTTGCTGCGGCTGGGGTGCCGCAGCTTGCGCAGCGCCTTGGCCTCAATCTGGCGGATGCGCTCGCGGGTAACGTTAAACTCCTTGCCCACTTCCTCAAGGGTGCGGCTGCGGCCGTCCTCCAGCCCAAAGCGCAGCTTGAGCACCTTTTCTTCACGGGGGGTGAGGGTGGAAAGCACCTCGCCAAGCTGCTCGCGCAGCAGGGTGTGCGAAGCCACCTCGGAGGGGGCGGGGGCTTCGTCGTCGGGGATAAAGTCGCCCAGATGGCTGTCCTCCTCCTCGCCGATGGGGGTTTCCAGCGAAACCGGCTCCTGCGCCACCCGCATAATCTCGCGCACCTTCTCCACCGGCATCTCCAGCTCGGCGGCAATCTCTTCGGAGGTGGGCTCGTGGCCGTTTTTATGCAGCAGCTGGCTGCTGATTTTCTTTACCTTGTTGATGGTTTCCACCATATGCACCGGGATGCGGATGGTGCGGGCCTGGTCGGCGATGGCGCGGGTGATGGCCTGCCGTATCCACCATGTGGCATAGGTAGAAAACTTAAAGCCCTTGGTATGGTCAAACTTTTCCACCGCTTTAATCAGGCCGAGGTTGCCCTCCTGTATCAGGTCGAGGAACTGCATGCCGCGGCCCACATAGCGCTTGGCAATGGACACCACCAGACGCAGGTTGGCCTCGGAGAGGCGCTTTCTGGCGTAGGGGTCACCCTCGGCCATGCGGGTAGCCAGGTCGATTTCCTCTTCGGCCGAAAGCAGCGGCACCCGTCCAATCTCCTTGAGGTACACCTTAACCGGGTCGTCAATATTGATGCCCTCGGTGTAGAGAGCGGCGTCTATGTCCTCGTTTTCACTCACCTCGGTGACAAAGCCCACATCCAAATCGGGCATAAAGTCCTCCACGATTTCGATGCTGTATGCCTCAAGGGTGTCATACAGCTTGTCCATCTGCTCTACGTCGTAATCCAGCTCCTCGAGCACATCGTTGATTTCCTTGGTGGTCAGCTTGCCCTTGGCCTTGCCCTGTTCCACCAGATCTTTAATCGCACTCTTTTTTTCCTGTGCCGCCAAATCCTTAACCTCCATATACGAGCTTCCTCGCCCTCTATTTGTATCGGCTGCCCGGCTCTTTCTTTTTGCCGGCGGCCTTGGTTGTAACTGTTACCCCTTTACCAGACCTTTTTCGGGAAGGTTTCCCAGCGGCGAAAACGGTCTTTGAGGCAATACCGCACAGTTTTAAGTACTCTGGCGCGCCGGCGGATTGTTCGTCAGCTAAAACAAAAACCACGGGGAATACCGGGTGTATTCGCGAGGATTTTTGTAAAAGATTACGGAAAATACGCAAGCGACAGGGTGCTTAAGGCAGCAGCCGTGAATTGTGCGGTGTTGCCTTTACTCTACCCGGCTGTGCAGCCGGCCCCCACCCTACTCCTTTTGGGCCGGTGGAGCCCGCCGCCCTGTCCAGACAAAAGCCTCTATCCGCTCGTCGCAACACTCCCGGGGAGGCCTATTTTTCGCCGGACGCCAGCGTAGATATGTACCGGATAAACTCCGCGTCGTCCATTTGTTTCACCTGCTCGGTATCGGGGGCCGTTCTGCGCCTGCGCAGGCAGTCGATATAATCCTGCGCCTGACGGGGGGTTACCGCCCCGCTGCTTTCGGAAGCCAGCAGCCACGAAAGCTTGGCCATTCCCGCTTCGTCCACGCTGCCCGAGAGGGAAGGCAAATCGGCCTCCTGCCCCGCCGCCAGCCGTTGGGCAATGGCCTTGTAAAGCGCCCTGTTGGTCTGGGTGGCAAAATCCTCCTCGGTGAGGGCGGCTGCCACCTGCCCATAGCAGTCGGGGTGCTTGAGCAGCAGCAGCAGCAGCTTTTCTTCGGCGATGGCGTACTGCTGAAACCGGCTGCGCTCGGGGTCGCTGCCCGGCCCGTAGATGCGCAGATCGCGCTCCTGCTTGCGCTGCTTGGCTCGGCCGCGCTGTTTCATTTTGGCCTCCACCTCCAGCAGCAGGGCGGCTTTATCCACCCCCGCCTCGGTGGCCGCTTTTGCGGCATATACATCCCGCTCGATGGGGTTGTTGATATCGGCCAGCAGCAGCGAAAGCTCCTTGAGGTATGCCACCCGCCCTTCGGCGGTGAGCAGGTCGTGCTTTTCCCTCAGCCGCCCGATGTTGTAATCGGTGGCTCCGGCGCTGCCCGAAACCAGCATATCAAAGCGGGCGGAGCCAAACTTTTTGATAAACTCGTCGGGGTCTTTGGCGCCGGTCACCGCCAGCACCCGCACCCGCACCCCGGTTTCGTCAAAGAGGTTAATGGCCCTTTTGGCGGCCGCCTGGCCCGCGCCGTCCGAGTCGTAGGCGATGACCACCTCTTTGGTGTACTGTGAAACCATGCGGGCCTGCTCGGCGGTCAGCGAGGTGCCCAGCGTGGCGACGGCGTTATCAAAGCCCGCCTGCTGCACCGATATGACATCCATATAGCCTTCGCACAAAATGAGCTGCGGCCGTTTGGTGGCCTTGGCAAAGTTCATCGCGTACAGGTTGCGGCTCTTTTTAAACACCAGCGTATCGGGCGAGTTGAGGTACTTGGGCCCCCTGTCCTCCAGCGCGCGGCCGCCAAAGCCGATGACCCCGCCTCGCAGGTCGATGATGGGGAAGATGACCCGGTTGCGGAAGAGGTCGTAGCAGGAGCCGTTTTTGCCCTTGGTGATGACGCAGGCGGCCTCCTGCTCCTCCCGGGAGTAGCCCTTGCTTTCGAGGTAGCGCAGCAGGCTATCCCAGCCGGCAGGGGCATAGCCCACCCCAAACTTGCGAATGGTGTTATCCCGCAGGCCGCGGTTGTGCAGGTAGCCCAGCGCCGCCGCCCCGGCGGGGGCATAGAGACTGTCGTAAAAAAAGCGGGCCGCCGTGCGGTTGATTTCGAGGATGCGCCCCCGCAGCCTTGCGGTGCGGTCGTCGGCGGCGTCCTCGGGCAGGGTCATGCCCGCCCGCGAGGCCAGCAGCCGCAGCGCCTCTACATATTCCAGATTTTCAATCTTGCGGACAAAGGTAACCACGTCGCCCCCCGCCCCGCAGCCAAAGCAGTAAAAGGACTGGTTTTCGGGGTAGACGGTAAAGGAGGGAGTCTTTTCGGAGTGAAAGGGGCAAAGGCCGGAAAGGTTTCTGCCCTTGCGTTTCAGCCCCACATAGGTGCTGATTACCGTCTCGATGTCGCTGCGGTATTTCAGTTCCTGTATAAAACTGTCGGGTATCACGGCCTCACCTCCCATCCCGGCAGGCCCTTGCAGGGCTCGCCTTTCAAAGCTTTTTCTATATATCCAATTAATAAAACTATCAAGAGCAGATAAACGGGCAGGCGGCGAAAAATCGTCGGGGACGAGGCGGCAAACGCGGCAAATGAGGGAGCATATTTGATATATGTGACCGAAATTTGCAAGTGCAGCCAACAAAGTAAGTAAAACGCCCTTAGGGTCATTTTACGGCCCGGCGATTTTTGCAGCGGCCTGATTAATCCATATCGGTTAATGTTGGTTTCAGTCCCCATGAGCGGGGGATGAAAAGCTCTTTAAATATGGTGACGCAGTAGCGGTCGCTCATGCCGGAGATGTAGTCGCAGGCCGCCCGCTGGGCGCCCTCCTCCCGGGCAATCGAGCGGTAATCCTCGGGCAGCTTTTCGGGGTTGGCGGTGAAATGCTCATACAGGCGACGGATAACCTCCTTGGCCTTGACCTCCTCCCCCTTGGCTTTGGGGTTGGTGTAGATGCTTTCAAAGAGGAAATCCCGCAGGCCGAGGTAGGCCCGATGGCACTCGGGGGACATGCGGATATCTTCGCCGCTGTTTTCTACCAGCGAGAGGACAAAGCGGGTAATCCGCTGCGATTTGCTGCTCCCCACCACATCGGTCACCGCACGGGGCAGGTCGCTTTCGGCCAGCAACCCGGCACGGATGGCGTCGTCGATATCATGGTTCATATAGGCAATTTTATCGGCATAGCGCACCACCCGGCCCTCCAGCGTGGCAGCCTGCCCGCCGTCCGGCATATGGGAATGGTAGAGAATGCCGTCCAGCACCTCGTGGGTCAGGTTGAGCCCCTGCCCGCCCTTTTCAAGGCGCTGCACTACCCGCACGCTCTGGCTGCTGTGAGAAAACCCGCCGGGGAAAAGTTCATCCAGCACCGCCTCTCCGGCATGGCCGAAGGGGGTATGCCCAAGGTCGTGGCCCAAAGCGATGGCTTCGGTCAGATCCTCGTTGAGCATCAGCGCCCGGGCGATGGTGCGGGCAATCTGGTTCACCTCCTGGGTGTGGGTCAGTCGGGTGCGGTAATGGTCGCCCTGCGGCGACAGAAACACCTGTGTTTTGTGCATCAGCCGGCGGTAGGCGTTGCAGTGAACAATACGGTCGCGGTCCCGCTGGTAGGGGGTGCGGATAGGGCAATCCTCCTCCGGCAGGCTGCGCCCGCAGCTGTTCGCAGAAAGCATGGCATGGGGCGAGAGAGTTTTGCGCTCGGCCTCTTGTGTTCGTTCCCTGATGGTCATCTTCTGCCCCCCTTAAAAGTCGTGCTGCGCCCTGCGGCAGGCCGCCGGGGCCTGTCCCTTTTTTACCCCGGCGGGCGGGGCAACCGGCGTTTCTGCAAAACGGCTGGATAACGCCGCTTTTCGGGCCGCTCATGAAACCTTTTTATATAATATACCAACCAAAAAGAATAATTCCTTCTTCTATCCAAAATCTTCTTGCAACAATGCCAAAACGACCCGCTCTGACCATAACCGCCATTTTTCGTGCCGATAACCGTCCGCGATGAAAACACCCGGTTTTTCATCCGACGCACTTTCGCGGCAGCGGGCGCAGCCGCAATGGCCTTGCCGGGCGGGCCGGATATGCCTCGCCGGGGCGGCGGCAGCCAAAAAAACGCGGGTTTTGGGGCGTATTATTAAAGCGCATGGCGCGGCGTTATTAGGGCGTTTCTGAAAATGGAAAACCGCCGGAAAATTCGCTGAAAACAAGCGGATGCAAGGCAAAAAGCACAGGAACACTTCTGTATTCCGAGCATTTTTAACGTGGCTGCTGCTGTTTTCAGTAGAATTCGTCAAAAGTTTGGAGTTTTCAGAAAGCCCTTAGTCAAGCTCCACCGGGCTGTAGAGGCTGCCCAGACTTTGGGGCACCACACGGCCGCTGCTCTGCTCCTCCAGCTCTTTGGCAAAGCCGGGCAGCAAACTGTCGCGGCAGAGCAGCTCGAGCACCACCGCCTCGCCAAAATTCGAGGCTGCCGTCTGCACCAAAAAGCGGGGCAGCAGATGGCTCAGCTTGCCGTAAAAGGAGTAGTCGCATTCCACCCGCAGCCGGGTGCAGGGGTGCATCTCCAATAACTGGGCGGCCTCCACCGCCGCCCTCGCCCCCTGACCGTAAGCGCGGGTCAGTCCGCCGGTGCCCAGCAGCACCCCGCCAAAGTAGCGGGTGACCACCACAGCCACATCGGTGAGCCCCCGGCCGCTTATGACGTCCAGCACCGGCTTGCCCGCCGTGCCCGAGGGCTCGCCGTCGTCGGAAAAACGGCAGAGGTTGCCCTGCCGCAGAAGATAGGCAAAGACATTGTGGCTGGCGTCCCAATGCTGCTCGCGCTTTTGGGCGATGAAGGCCAGCGCCTCCTCCTCGGTGCAGACCGGGGTTATGTAGCCGATGAACCTTGACCGGCGCTCGATAAACTGAGCCTGCGCCGGGGCGGCGACGGTGCGGTAGCTCTGCACGGTAAAAGTTCCCCCTTTTTGGTCCGACAAATAGAAATTAGGGCGGTACAGCCTTTCTGCACCGCCCGCTCATTTACTTGTTGCCCGGCAAAGTTGTTATCTGCCGAAACGCTTGTTAAACCGCTCAACACGTCCGCCGGTATCAACCAGCTTCTGTTTTCCTGTGAAGAAGGGGTGGCACTTGGAGCAGATTTCAACGCGGATCTCCTTTTTGGTGGAGCCGGTTTCAATCACCTCACCGCAGGCACATTTGATGACTGCCGCGCCGTACTGGGGATGAAGTCCTTCTTTCATTCTATTTTCACCTCATTTTCCTTGTAAAAACGTTACCGATATATAGTAGCACAGCGCAAAATAAAATTCAAGTGTTTTTTATAGGGCTTTTTGAGAGGCGAAAAAGCCGTTTTTCTGCTGCTAGACACCCATCAGGCGCTTCATGGCGTCCTGCAAATCCTCGGTAATATCCTGCGCCTCCTGCTTGGTGGCGGCCTTGATGGAGTAGTAAACCTTCAGCTTGGGCTCGGTGCCCGAAGGGCGCACGATGACGGTGCCCACCCCCTCAAGGGCATACTCCAGCACGTCGGAGCGGGGCAGGTCGACCCGGCTGGTTCTGCCAAGTCGGGTGGTTTTTTCCGATTTGTTGTAATCGATGGCATACTCTATGGCGTAGCCGCCAATATCGATGGGCAGGTCGCTGCGCAGGCGGTTCATGATAACCCCCATGCGGCGCATGCCGTTGGCCCCCTCGAAGCCCAGATTATCCACCGTGTTGCTGTAATAGCCAAGGCGGCTATAGAGGGCGTCGATGGCCTGCGCCAGATTTTTGCCCTGCTTGTGGTACCAGACCGCCATCTCGGTGATGAGCAGTGCGGCGCCCACCGCGTCCTTATCCCTTACATAGCCGCCGCTGAGGTAGCCGCAGCTTTCCTCAAAGCCCAGCAGGTAGCGGCCGGCCTCTCCGGCCTGCTCCAGCCGCTTGATGTGCTCGCCGATGTATTTAAAGCCGGTGAGGGTGGTGAGCACCTCGATGCCATACTGCCCGGCCACCGCGTCAAACATATTGGTGCTGACAATCGAGCGCACCGCCACCGGGTTCTTGGGCATTTTGCCCCGCTCGGTGCGGGAACGGGCGATATAATCCAGCAGCAGCACCCCCATCTCGTTGCCGGTGAGCAGACGGGGGGTACCGTTTTCCATCACTGCGGTGGCCACACGGTCACAATCGGGGTCGGTTGCAAGCAGCAGGTCGGCGTTTTGCGCCTTGCAGAGGGCGAGGCCCAGCTCGAGGGTTTCCTTCAGCTCGGGGTTGGGGTAGGGGCAGGTGGGGAAGTTGCCGTCCGGCAGCTCCTGCTCCGGCACCACCGTCACATTTTGCAGGCCGATTTTATCCAGCATATCCAGCACGCAGCGGCGGCCCGCGCCGTTGAGGGGGGTGTACACCAGCTTAAAGTCGGAGCCCTGACAGATGCCGGGGGTTTGCTGCTCCTCCAGAATGCGGCTGATAAAGCTTTCGGTCAGCGACTGGGGGATATACTCCACCATGCTGCCGGCAAGCGCCTGCTCAAAATCCTGATGCTTCACGCCGGTAAAGATATCGGTCTGCTTGATGTGGGCCAGCACCCGGTCGGCGGTTTCGACCCCTATCTGGCAGCCGTCGGGGTCATACACCTTGTAGCCGTTGTACTTGGCGGGGTTGTGGCTGGCGGTGATGACAATGCCCGCCGAGCAGCCCAGTTGGCGCACCGCGTAGGAAAGGGCGGGGGTGGGCATCAGCTCGGCGTAAAGATACACCTTGATGCCGTTGGCCGCCAGCACGCTGGCCGTGTGCCGGGCAAAAAGGCCGGAGTTGATGCGGCTGTCGTAGGCGATGGCCACCGAAGGCGAGGCGAAGCTCTCCTTCAGGTAGGCGGCAAGGCCCTGCGTGGCCCGCCCCACCGTGTAGATATTCATGCGGTTGAGCCCGGCGCCCAGCACGCCCCGAAGCCCGGCGGTGCCAAAGGAAAGCGCGGTATAAAAACGGTCGTAAATCTCGTTGGTATTGCCTTTAATCGATTCCAGCTCGGCTTTCAGCTCCTGGTCGAGGGGCTGGGCCAGCCAGCTTTTGTACAGTTCCAGTTCTTTCATGACGGCCTCCTTTAATTGTTCAGTAAAGGTTGTCTGCCAAGGCCGTTTGGAAATACCAAGCGCTGATTTCCAAACATATCCTAATTCTTATGATAAAGCCCGGCCCCATGCTTGTCAACCGATTTTCTGCCCACCGGCCCCGCCCGCGCTTTTTCTTTGCGCCGCCCGCCCCCTGCTGTTATAATAAGAATATCTTTGACAAGGCTCCGCCTTGACATCTGGGGGAATGCATCTTGTTCTGTGCACTGACATCGCTGGGGCTGGACGGCGTCGAGGGCTACGCCGTTTCGGTGGAGGCCAACCTTGCCCGGGCCATGCCCTCCTTTGACGTGGTGGGCCTGCCCGACGCCGCGGTGAAGGAATCCCGCGACCGGGTGCGGGCGGTTTTTTCCAATCTGGGGCTGGGCTTCCCGCAGGGCAAGCTTGTGGTGAACCTCGCCCCCGCCGACCTGCGCAAATCCGGCCCGCTCTATGACCTGCCTATCCTGCTGGCGCTGCTGGGGGTGGCGGGCGAGCTGCCCGGCAGCACCGCCGGTATGGCCTTTGTGGGCGAGCTTTCCCTGAGCGGCGAGGTGCGCCCGGTAAGCGGGGTGCTGCCCATGGTGCTGGCCGCACGCCGTCAAGGCTGCGCGGCGGTGTTTGTGCCCGCCCACAATGCCGCCGAGGGCGCGGCGGTGGCAGGCATCTCCGTCTACCCGGTGGAGCATGTGCGTCAACTGCTGGAGCATCTTGATGGCAGCCGACCCCTCTCCCCCGCTCCCCAAAGCCGGTTTGCCCCCGCCGCCGCGGCCCCCGAGGGGCTGCCGGATTTTGCCGAGGTGCGCGGGCAGGAAAACGCCAAGCGGGCCATGGAGGTAGCCGCCGCAGGGGGGCATAATTTGTTGCTTTTAGGGCCGCCCGGCACCGGCAAAAGCATGCTGGCCAAGCGGCTGCCCTCGATACTGCCCGCCCTGACCTTTGACGAAGCGGTGGAGGCCACCAAGGTACATTCGGTGGCGGGGCTGCTGCCCTCGGGCTGCGCATTGGTGGAAAGCCGCCCTTTTCGCGCGCCGCACCACACCGTTTCGCCCGCCGGGCTCACCGGGGGCGGCTCCAGCCCCCGCCCGGGAGAGATTTCTCTGGCCCACAACGGGGTGCTGTTTCTGGACGAGCTGCCCGAGTTTGACAAACGGGCGATGGAGGTGCTGCGCCAGCCGCTGGAGGATGGAGTTGTGACCATCGCCCGGGCGGCGGGGCGGGTCAGCTACCCCTGCTCCTTTATGCTGGTGGCCGCTATGAACCCCTGCCCCTGCGGCTATCACGGCCACCCCACCAAGCCCTGCAGCTGCCGGCCGGGGCGGGTGGCCCTCTATCTGAGCAAGGTTTCGGGCCCCCTGCTCGACCGTCTGGATATTCAGGTGGAGGTACCCCCGGTGGAGTATGACCAGCTTGCGGCGGCCGCGCCTGCCGAAAGCTCGCTGGCGGTGCGTCAACGGGTGGAGGCGGCGAGGGCTCTGCAAAGCCGCCGGTTTGAGGGGCTGGGCATCGCTTGCAACGCCCGGATGACCCCCGGCCTGCTGCGGCAGGTCTGCACCATGACTGACGACGCCGAAAGCCTGCTGCGCAAGGCCTTTGAGCGGCTGGGGCTTTCGGGGCGCTCCTACGACCGGATCCTGAAGATTTCCCGCACCATCGCCGATCTTGACGCCAGTGAAACCATTGCCGCCCAGCACATCGCCGAGGCCATCCAGTACCGGGGGCTTGACCGGAAGTATTGGCAGCGCAAAAACACGGTGCTGTGATACCGGCAAAGAGATTGATGAGGATTGTGGTATGAACAGAATCATTGAAAAGCCATTTTACGAAGATTTCATCGCTTTGTGTGCCACGGCGCGTGAAAGCATTAAATTATGCGCGCCATACGTCAAAGCAGATGTAATATCAAGTATATTGGAGGCCAGCCAACCCGGCGTTTCTGTTGAGCTAATTACGAAGGTAAACCTGAGAGACTTTCACAGCAAGGTTTCTGATGTAGGCTCTTTGCAGCAAATTTTGTCGCGGGGCGGCCATGTATATAATTGTTCTAATTTACATGCCAAGGCTTATATTTTTGACGACCGGCAGTGCATTGTTACCTCGGCAAATCTAACAAATTCCGGTCTTTCAAAAAATGTTGAATGCGGGTTGTTAAGCAAGGACCTCGGCATCACACGCTCTGTGTTGGAGTTCTATTCCGGTATTATTGCGCGCGAAGATGTTGGTATTATCACAAGCCAGATTATTACACAAATTAACCGGCTACTGACCAGTATTCCGCAGCCGCCCCCTGTTGAATATCCGCATCTTGACCTGCACACGCTCCCTTCCACAACTATTCCGGCAATCTCGACCGGCTTATCCGGCTGGAAGCGGGATGTATTTTTACAGTTGGGCCAATTCGGTGAAACGTTCACGTCGGAAGAGGTTCGCATTATGGCGCAGCAGCTTCACCCCCAGCATCCAAACAATCACAACCGCGAAGCGAAAATTCGGCAGACATTACAGCAGTTGCGGGATTTAGGGCTTGTTGAGTTTGTTTCCCCCGGGGTTTATAAAAAACTTTGGTCATAGCCATGACGCAATAAAGGATATAATCCAGCCATTAAAAAATATCGGAACTATCCCTTGACATAGTGCAAACCTTATGATACAATAACATCATAAGGGCGGTGTTATTAAATGACTTTTATGGAACTCATGACCAGATTTCCTACAGAAGAATCTGTTATCGAATATTTTCTTGCAGTCCGTTATCCTCATGGTGTGTGCTGCAATCATTGTGGCTCTATTAAAGTATATCAAGAAACAAAGCGCAAGAAAGTGTTTAGCTGCAATGACTGCAACAGCACCTTCTCCCCTTTTAAAAATACCATCTTTGAGAAATCTTCTACAGACCTGCGTAAATGGATGTATGCCATCCACTTGTTCCTTAATGGCAAGAAAGGCATCTCTGGTTTACAGCTGCAACGTGAAATTGGTGTGACTTACAAAACCGCATGGCGTATGCTTCAGCAAATTAGACTTGCTATGGGCAATGCTGAGAACAAGGAATTCTTCGATACTATTGTTGAGATAGATGAAACCTATGTAGGTGGCAAACCTCGCAAGAACAACGACCGTGATGATGATACACCTAAAGGTATTGGCACTGGTGCAAAACGTGGTAGAGGGACAAGCAAGACCCCTGTGGTGGGTGTTATTGATAGAAACAATAAAAAGGTATTTGCTAAGATTGCTATGCCTAATGCAGAGGGAAAGAAACTCACTGCCAAACAGCTTATTGATATTCTAAAGGTTGTTTCAAAACAGGAAAACAATAATACAATTATGTCGGACGAGTTTAGAGGTTACGACCCTTTGAGCAAAAATAACTTTGTTCATTTGCGTGTTGACCACACTAAGGCTTTTTCTGACCATAAAGGTACTCACACTAATAACATTGAATCTTTTTGGGCTACCTTAAAACGTGGTATTTATGGTATTTATCATCATGTGAGCGTAGACTACATGCAGCGATATGTTGATGAATTTTGCTTTAGATACAATAATCGTGGGAATGATATGTTTGAAATGGTTTTAAAACAGAGTGTGTTGAGATAAATGATAATTTATGGTATATTTTGTCGTATAAGTATTATGCGAGGATGTGTTTAATTTGAACAGGTTAATTAACGGAGCAATTTACCAAGTAAATCTGAATGGGAAAAGCAAAAGTGAATTTTCCGGAGAACACCCCTCAATTGTAGTTAAAACTGTTTCAG
Organism: Bacillota bacterium; assembly: GCA_023396215.1. Classification (GTDB taxonomy): domain Bacteria; phylum Bacillota; class Clostridia; order Oscillospirales; family Ruminococcaceae; genus Heteroruminococcus. Next base: position 26,013 of record JAEWWW010000110.1, read on the forward strand.
AAAGAGACCTCTACTACATTATCCCATTGACAACTTTTACTAAAGAACGGTGGGAAAAGTACAAAAAAGATTTTGGATGCAGAATACACTCTACTGAATCTATAGCGATAATTTCTAAGATGCAAGTTAGACATGTTGACAACATTAAAGCAAGATCTGTTTCTAAAAATTTTACTCCACCTAAGATACTTGTTCCTACATCAGAAGAATTATCAAATGTACTTAAAAAGTTGAATACTTATCTTGCAAAAGCGACAGCAAGGTCATTGTCTGCATATAATGACTTTATGAGCGAAAGATTTGAATTTTTAGAAACCGCCAAATATTTATCTTTAGTTAATTATAATAACTTTAAAGAAAATTCGTCATTTGTCATTTTTAAACAAACAGAAGAGTATATTACATTGAAATTAGATGGATTATTAGTTAAGCATATGTCTGTTAAGGATGTATTATCGGTGTTGCAGGAGTATATACCTGAAAAATTTAGCATAAACTATTATAAGGATGGGGATTATTATTTAATCTCTATTCAGAAACCTATTGTAAACTAGTGTATTATGTGTTACTATAATGTTGTTGGAAGGCATTATATATCATGAGTAAGTCCAGCAACAACATATCGTAGCAACGTGTATAGGGCGGCGAAAGCATAAGTCCAGACACATTTGGCGGGTTATCTTAGGATAGCTCGCTTTGCATTTTGTAAACCTTATAATCATTTTGTGGAATTATTATGATTATATCTCGACCACAAAACCCCTCTCGGCTAGGAGAGGGGTTTTATTTTATGTGGAAGCACTATGTTAGGTAGTGTCAAGAGTTATGCGCAAATTGGTTTGCAGTCCTGCTTTGAATGAAGTCACCCAGCTAAAGAGGCATCGTCAGTAGCGGCCTCCAAGTGCTTCATGTTCATATACTTCTTGTTGCCCC
>JAEWWW010000100.1 GCA_023396215.1 Bacillota bacterium
CATAAATGGTATACAATAATCAAGCTTAATTGATAAATATTTTCAATTTTATTTTTGTATCTGGGCAAAAGAAAACGCCGCCCCAAACAGGGCGGCGCGGGCGTGTCAAAAAACAGGAAGGCGGCGAAAAACGCCCGGGGACGAGGCGGCAAACGTAGCAAATGAGGGAGCATATCGGGTATATGTGACCGAAATTTGTAAGTGCAGCCAACAGAGTAAGCAAAATGGAACAACCATTTTATGCCCCGGCGACTTTTTTGACAGCCTGACGTCGTCCCGCCCCTTTAGGGGGCCTTGCGGGTGCGAATATAGGCAAACCAGTAGGCCGCCCCCACAAAGCCTGCGCCCCCCACGATGTTGCCAAGGGTAACGGGCAGCAGGTTTTGCAGCAAAAAGCTGCCCCAGTTCAGGCGGGCAAGCCCTTCGGCAGTGACCCCAGCCGCAAGGGCGGCCTCTGCAAGCTGGGGGCTGGCCTTGGCAAAAATTCCGGCGGGAATATAGTACATATTGGCGACACTGTGCTCAAACCCCGAGGTGATGAACAGCCAGATGGGGAAAAACACCGCCCAGATTTTGCCCGAGATATCCTTTGCGCCGTAGCACATCCAAACGGCGAGGCAGACCAGCCAGTTGCACATAATCCCCAGCACAAAGGCCTGTGTGAAGCTGAGCCCCACCTTGTAAACGGCAATCTTGATGGTCATGCCCCCCAGCAGGTTTGCCCCGCTGCCAAAAAGCCCCGAAGCGTTCATCATACAGGCAATCAGCAGCGAGCCGATGAAGTTGCCGATATAAACCCAGAACCAGTTGCGCAGCATCTGGGGCACCGTTACCCGGCGGTCGAGCACCCCGGCAAAAATCAGGGTGTTGCCGGTAAAAAGCTCGCCCCCCGCAACCAGCACCAGCATCAGCCCGGTGCCAAAGATGGCTCCCGCAAGGGCCTTGCCAAGGCCGTATGTATCGGCGCGGGCCAGCAGGTTAAAGGCCGCCATATTGGAACCCTCGGAGGCAAAGGCGATAAACGCCCCCGCCAGTACCCCCAGTACCAGCAGGTGAAGGGCAGGGGTGTGCACCTTTTTGATGCCCGCCTGTATGGTGGATTCGGCTATTTCAGCCGGGGTCAGATAGTTTTTAAAATCCATCGCAGCTCCTCGAATTGATGAAACTATAGTTGTGCTTTTTGCGCGGCAAAACAGCCGTCCAGCCGATATTATAACATATCGGTCAACCGGTTGCAGCGGCCAAAATTTGCACTGCCCCCTGCAACCACAGACGCAGGGAAACACCGTAGCGGCCGATGCCCACACTGGCCCGCTTATAAAACCACCCCGGCCCCCTACAAGGCAGGCGGCGCCCCAATTCCCCTCCTTGGAGGGGTGGCGCCCGCAGGCGACGGGGTGGTTTTGATAGGCATCACCCCTGCCGCCATCCTTTGCGACAATGGCCGCAGGAGCGGCTATCAGCCGCCCGCAAGGTTTCAGCACAAAGAAAGGACAACTCCCCATTCCACTCCTTAGAGGGGTGGCGCCCGTAGGCGACGGGTTAGTTTTGATAGGTATCACCCCTGCCGCCATCCTTTGCGACAATGGCCGCAGGAGCGGCTATCAGCCGTCCGCAAGGTTTCAGCACAAAGAAAGGACAACTCTCCCCATTCCCCTCCTTGGAGGGGTGGCGCCCGTAGGCGACGGGGTGGTTTTGATAGGCATCACCCCTGCCGCCATCCTTTGTGACGATGGCCGCAGGGGCGGCTATCAGCCGCCCACCGTTGCACCCCGGCGCTCATGCCAGCGTCAAAAAGGGGAATGCTATTGCAGAGCGGGTACCGGCATGGCCTGCGCCAAACCGGCTTATTCTCCGGCTTCGGCCAGCTCCTCCGGCAGCAGCAGGGTGGGCTCCAGCTTGAGCTGGCGCAGCGGCAGCGGCCTGCCTCCCGCCTTGCGCATCCGGCGCAGCAGCGTGTCGCCTGCCTGTATGCCCAGCGCGTAGGGGTCCTGCTGTATCCGCGGAATGTCCATCTGGTATTTCGTGCCGAACTCATCCAGCGAGTAGCCGCCCAGCTGCACCTGCCGGGGGATGTCATAGCCCAGCTTGCGCAGCACGATGAAGGCGTTTTCGAGTATCAGGGGGCTGTAGGCAATCACCGACGAAGGGCGGCCCTCCTGTGAAAACAGCTTTGAAAACACCGGCCCCAGCTCCTGCGGGAGCTGATGGTTCAGTAGCAGATGGGATTTCTCCATATCCAGCCCCGCTTCGGCAAAGGCGCGCCGCGCGCCCTCTATGCGCTGGGCGGTGTTGGTCGAATGCTCGGTTCTGAAGAGCAGCACAAAATCCTTTTCCTTTGCACCGCCGCCCTTCTGCCTTATCATGGCTTTGGTCAGGCGGTAGGAGCCCTCAACGTCATCCTCGCATACGACGTCCAGCGGCAGCGCGGCCTCGTAACGGTCGAGCAAAACCATGTTGGCAAACTGCTGCGACGCCGCAAGCAGAAAATCGCTGCTGCGTCCCGAGGGCACAACCAGCAGCCCCGAAACCCGCTGCCCAATCAAAGAATTGATGTAATAACGCTCTTTTTCAAGGTCGTCGCCCGTTTCACAGATGAAAAGCAGGTATTTGTGCTGATAAAAAAAGTCGCTCAGGGCCGAGCATATCCGGCTAAAAAACGGGCCGAGACCGGGCACCACAATCCCGATGGTATTGTTGGAGCCCCTTTTCAGGCTCTGGGCAAAGGTGTTGGGGATATACCCAAGCTCCTTGATAGCCTTTTCAATGTTCATGGCGGCAATCGGCTTGATGCTACCCGGGTCGCTGAGATAACGGGATACCGAGCTTGCCGAAACATTTGCTGCCTTTGCCACGTCGTAGATGGTGATGCGGCTCATACCGGGAACCTCCTTGTTGCTGCCGTTTGCCGGCTACACAAAACAACCCCGCAACAGCAGTTTTCGCTTAAAAAGCGGTACTGATATCGGTTTCATCTTTTTTCATTCATCATAGGGCATTCGGGGCAAAATAGCAATACTCTATCAGCCTTTCTGATACAATTTAAAAGGCGCACAAAAAAAGAGCGAAATGTTGTGCAATCATACGAATGGTATCGATTTCAGTAAAACCTATTTACAAAGCGGCGGGATTTTATTATGATGAAACAGGACGGATATGTCTGTCAGGCGGCCCCTGAATGTTTACGCCGAATGGTTTGCCCGCAAGCAGCCCTTCGGGGGCAGCCTGCGAACACAAAATTTTTCTGTGCTAGACGGCCTTAAAGGGGCATTTTACCGCGCGAAACAGACGAGAAGCCCGGCTTTTTGCAGGGGAAAAACCGCATAGCGACCAACATAACAGCCTTGACTGTTATTTTATTTTCAAGATGATTGAAACCGATTTCAAAAGGAGGCACCTTCAATGAGCAAAAAAATCCCGGTTATTATCGATGCCGACACCGGCGTTGACGACGCGCTGGCGCTTGTGCTGGCCTGTGCCAGCGATAAGCTGGATATCCTTGCGGTGACCGCCGTGGCGGGCAACACCAGTCTGGAGCACTCCACCAGAAACACCCTGAACGTTCTGCACCTGCTGGGGCGGGATGATATTCCGGTTGCCGCCGGCGCCGACCGCCCGCTGAGCAGAGATTTGATGAAGGCAAGCGGGGTACACGGCTTTACCGGCCTCAGGGGCTACACCTTTGAGCAGAATAACACTCAGGCGCTGGTGAAGGATAAGGCATGGGATTTAATGCGCAGCATCCTTGCCGCTTCTGAAGAAAAGGTCACCATCATTGCCATCGGCCCGATGACCAATGTGGCCCATCTGCTGGAGAAATACCCCGAGGTGAAAGGCAGGATAGAGCGGGTGGTTTTTATGGGTACCTCCTACCACGACGGCAACCCCACCCCGGTCGCCACCTTTAACGTGCTGGTAGACCCCGAGGCCTTCAGAAAGGTGCTCTTCAGCGGGGTGGAGCTTTACGCCTGTCCCCTTGAAACCACACGCAAGCTTTTTATCAGCGAGGAAGAAAAAGAAAAGCTGCGCCAGATCAGCGGCCCGGCGGCTAAGCTGGCATACGGCGTGCTCGGCGGCTACGGCAGAGCCACCGAGGAAGAGCTTGCGCTGATTGCCGCCGCCGACGATGAGGAATATTTTGAAGAAAAGCGCCAGAAAGCCAGCCTTTCCAGCCACAGCCTGCACGACCCGGCAACGGTGGCCTTTGTCTGTGCGCCCGAGCTTTTTTCATACAAGAAATATTACTGCGACGTCGAGTGCAAGGGCGAGCTGACCACAGGCTTCACCCTGATTGATATGGCCAACTACTATGGCAAAACCGAGGAGGAAAGGAACCTGTACTACCTCGAATCCTCCGAAAGAGAACGCTTTATCCAGTTGTTCTTTGAAGCGGTTGAGTCGTACAGCAAATAGGGCAAAGGAGAGATGACCGATGATTTCCCCGACACTGGCTTGCCTCGATTACCTGAACATCGGCGAGCAGATAGCCGCCATGGACCACGCGAAGGTGGATTTTTACCACATCGATATCATGGACGGGCATTATGTGCCCAACCTGTGTCTGAATTTTGATATGCTCCGGCAAATCAGGGCGGTTTCCAAAACGCCGATGGATGTTCACCTGATGGTGACCAACCCCATGAGCTATCTGGACGCTCTGGTCAAGCTTAAGGTGGAGTACGCGTGCTGCCACCCCGACGCCAGCGGGGATACCGCCCAGTTTCTAAAGGCGCTCAAGGAGAACGGCATCGGCGCCGGGCTGGCGCTGTCGCCGCAGGACGATATCAGCTGCCTCGAGCCCTATCTGGAGCAGCTGGATTATGTGCTGCTGCTCTTTGTGCGGCCGGGCTTTGCGGGGCAGGCCTTCAAGCCGGAGGTGCTGGAAAAGCTCCGGCAGTTGGACGCCCTGCGCAAAGAGAAGGGGCTTCGGTTCTGGGTGCAGGCCGACGGCGGCATCGGCTGGGATAACGTAGGGCAGGTGGTGGAGGCCGGTGCGGACAGCATCGTTGCGGGTGTGTTTGCGGTGTTTGGGCAGCCGCAGGGCCTTGGCCCGGCCTGCGTCGGGTTTAAGAGACTGACCGAGAGGGAATAACCGCCTAAGCGATTTTGCGCCAAACACCACCCAAAAGCCGGGGATGTGCCGGTTGCGCCCCTCCCGCAGCGGAGGCAATCGATGCACACAACGGTAAGAAAGGAATGTTTTATATGATAGCGATAGGCTGCGACCACGGGGGCTTTGCCCTCAAGGAAGAGATGAAAAACCGCCTGCTGCAAAAAGGCTATGAGATAAAGGATTTTGGCTGCTACACCCAAGACCCGGTGGAATACCCCGACGTGGCCAAGCAGGTGAGCGCCGAGGTGGCCAAAGGTGGGTATGAGTTCGGCATCCTGTTTTGCGGCACAGGCATCGGCATGTCCATCATTGCAAACAAGCACAAGGGGATCAGAGCCGCGTTGTGCTGCGACTGTTATTCGGCCCGCATGGCAAAAGAGCACAATAACGCAAACATCATCACTCTGGGCGGGCGCACCCTCGGCACCGAGCTGGCCTTTGAAATTATCCAATCCTTTGCCAACGCAGAGTTTCAGGGCGGGATACACGCGCCGCGGGTCGAGGTCATGAATTCCCTGTAAGAGGGCAGACGATAGCCTTGATACCTCACTGATAAAAATCCACGGCACAACCACAGGAGCATTTTTATTCCGGAAAACCCGGCGAATACAGCAGAAAATCCGAATCCGCTCTCTTTTGAGCAGGTTCGGATTTCTTATACAGTAAAGCCACCCGCTAAGCGGATGGTTTTACTATACAAGCTTTGTAGCTCAAACAGGATATAAAAATGCACATTTTTTGTCGGTTGTGCCGATTTCCCGATTTTAATCCTGGTTCCAATCCGGTGGTAGGGCAGAACGGCGTCTATAACCTTTCCGGCCTGATGCAAAATCAAGGGGGCGCATTAAATCTCGGCTTTGTGCATTCGCTCGGTTACAAGCTTTACTCTGGCCTCGAGGCTGTCGCCGTCAAGCACTGGAAGCCTCAGTTCGCTCACAATATTCCCATCCTGCATAAAGAGAACACGCTGCGCCTGCGCTGCTACCTTCGCGTCATGGGTCACCAGCAGCAGCGCTATTCCCGCTTTGTTAATCTCCCGCAGGATGCTCATGATTTCCTGGGCGGACTTGGAATTCAGCGCGCCGGTGGGTTCGTCCCCATATATAATGTCAGGGTCAGCCATCAGCGCGCGGCAAATGCCCGCCCTCTGCAGCTGCCCACCTGAAACCTGAGCAATGCTCCGTTGCTCCAGCCCCTTGAGGCCCATCTGCTCCATCAGTTTTTTGGCCTTTTGGGTAAGCTGGGCAGCCTTTTTTTCGTTGCCCCTTTGGGCGGGCAATATGATATTGTCCAGCAGGTTCAGGTTTTTCAGCAAAGTAGGCTGTTGAAACACAAAACCCATTCTGCGGCGGCGCAGATCGGCCAGTTCCTCCTCCCGCAAAGACGCCAGATTCATGCCGTCAAACAGCACCCTGCCGCTGTTTATTGTGTCCATGCCGCTCAGGGCGAACATCAGCGTTGTTTTGCCCGAGCCGGAAGGCCCCATAATCGCCACGAACTCACCCGCGCCAATTTCAATGGAAACGCCGCCCAGCACCTTTGTTTTTTCCTTTCCTTCTCCAAAGGATTTCTCAATATGCTCTCCAACCACGATATTTCTCATGCTTTACTCCCTTATGCCTTCGATGATTCTAATCTCTTTCGTCTGAGCAGTTCCAATCAGGGCCGCGGCCAGTGTTACAGCAATCAATGCCAACGGGCATAATAAATAGGACACCACGGGGTTTACTGTAAACCGGAAGGATGCAACCCCAAGCGAGGAGATGACCAGCCCTGCCAAACGCCCGCCCAAGATACTGGCCAGCACCGCCCCTGAAAGGACGGCGATTGTGAGTACGAACAAAGAGCGAACCAGATATTGCGCCCGGATATCCCTGCCGGTAAAGCCAAGCGCCTTCATAACGGCAATGGCGTACCGGTCTTTGGCCAGCAGCATCTTCATAAACAGCAGAACCACCAGAACGGTGACAGCGAGGGCTACCGCCACCGCAACGCGGGCTGCGATGCCGATTGCCCGGATGCTACTGCCAAAGGTCTGCTCCATATACTCCGCGATGTTGGAAACCTTGGCGAACCCAAACCGCTGTGCATACTCGGCGGCCTTGGCATCGATACGGGCCCCACCGGCAAGGTTGGCGCTGATGATGCACCACATGACCTCCGCCCCGTCGTCCGAGAAAGCGGCCTTGGCCGTCTTGCCGCCATTGGTTACATCGGAGTAGATACCGCATACCGTCAGGTGTTTTGTTCCCTGCGAAGTCACAACAGAAATGGTGTCGCCAACTGCTTTTTTCAGTTCATCCGCATTGATGGAGGAAAGGGCGATTTCATCCTCCAAAACAGGAGCCGTACCGTTTACATACTCGATGGGGAAAACGGTATGGTCGCCCAGCTCCACCCTCAACCGTTCCTGCATGCCGTCCTGCGTCTGTACTGTGAACGCCTTTGTGGTGAGAACGGCATATTGCCCGATGGCAGCATCCTGCTCCATTGCCTGTGCGATTTGAACCGCCTTGCCGGGAATATCGTCGGTCTGTTGAATGTCGATGCGCATATCAGACTGGCCGATGCCCATATAGCGGACGAAGCCGTCGGTGGATATGGTGTTATACAGGTTCTGCGGAACAATCAGGATAAAGGCGGCCAATACCAGCACCGCAAGCATGGTGGCATACAGCTTTTTTCTGGATAGCACGTCTTTAACGCCGAGAAAAACATTGGTGGAGGGGAAGGTGCGCCCACTCAGGTTCAGCCCTTTTGCCCCGGACATCTTTTCCTGTGAAGCGCCATACCGCAGAGCGGAGGCAGCGGATATCTTGCGAAAGCGCCTTAATACCACACTGACATTAGCGGCAATGGCGAAAAAGACCGCCAGCGCCCCGGCAAAGCCAAGCATCAGGGAAAGGTTATGCCTTCCGCTTTCCCCCATATACAGGCGGATATTTTCCAGGAGCGCACCCCGGAATACAAAGGCCAGGCCGAACCCCAACAGGCAGCCAATCGCCGCAATCGCCGCATATTTTGCGAGATACAACCGCTTGATATCCAACACCCGCAGCCCGATGGCCTTCATTACGCCAATCTCCCGGTAATCATCCTCAATCTTTGCAAGCAGCGTGAAACGGATGCATAGAAAGGCGATGGCGATCGCCAGCAGGCTGACCAGCAGTATTACGCCAATCATCAACCCGTCGGAAAGCGCATTCATCAGCCTGAACAGGGGATAGGTAACGCTGGGTCCGTTGGCCGGCAGGCCGGACGAAAGGTATGCATTCTCAAACGCGCCCAAAAGCTCTATGTCGTATAGCCGAAACTCAATCAGGTATTCGACGCTGCCATACTGCCGCAGAGCTTCAAAGTCGTTATCACTGACCAAAAAACGTTTGGAGGACGCCAACGACGCGTTCATCTGAGAATCCCGTAAAAAACCGGCCACCGTGAGGGGATGGCCATGCAGGTTGAGGATGTCTCCAATTTCGACAAATCCATCCTTCCAATACGCAATGGGCAGATAAACCTCTCGGTCGGCGGGGTGTATAATCTCCCCATCCAAGTCCAGCAGATAATCGAAGGATGCGCTTTGAACAGAAAAACCGTTATCCTGTACGCTTGACGCAAGGGTTTTCCCCGAAACCTCAATCTGTGCCCCGTCAATATTGAGAAACTCCAGTATTTGATATGCCTCCACATCGGCCTGCCCTTTTGCAAAAGCGTCCACAGCATCCGCATCCAGCTCACCGGCATGCATCTGGAGAAAGTGGGGTGTTTTTGCCTGCTCCATGAGTGTGTCGATGGCGCCGGCGAGGTTGATAATCAGGATTGCCGCCAGCGAGACCAGCATAGCCGCAGCAGCCACAAAGGCGATGGTTGTGGCGGTAATCAGCTTGTTTCTGCTGATGTCATTTTTGACTATTCTATAATACATCGGGCACCTCTCTGTCTAATGAGCGAATGTCTTTTGAATGGTACACGGCAATTGCGGTAGCACACAGCAGTAGTCCCGCCACCACAATCAACAGCCCTATCCCCCTGCCGCTGCCGGTTCCCGTGATTTTACCGAGGCTGTTGGCCAGTATGCCGCCATCCAGCAGCAGCGGGGTAAACAGGTGGTCGGCCAGCAAGCCCGAAGAAGCATACGCGGCGATATATCCCAGCTGAGAAATCACACCGATTAACCCCCATGCCCGCCCTTGAAACGCGTTTTCAATGTTGGTGCGCAGCAGATAATCCAGGCTTGCGTTTGCAACCGGCAGCATGGAGAAAAACAAAAACCCCGAAACCCCGATTAATATCACGCTTTCGCGCAGCCCAAACCCCGCCATAAATAACCCAGCCAAAAACAGCGAACCCGACAGGTGCTTTGTATAACTGCCTTTGATGGGGACGATGCCCAGCAAAATGCTGGTGACCAGCAGGCCGGAGGCCGTGATTGTCTCGACCGTTCCAAGCACGGCACTATTGGAAAAGGAAAGCATGAGCGGCCCCGCCAGCGTCTGGATAAAGCCGAGGCAAAAGGTGATGGCTGTTCCCATCCATACCAGCGTCAGCACGCCCTTATTCTGCGTAAGCACATGCCACCCGTCTTTGAACGCCCGCGACAGGGAGGCCTCATGCCCGGTTTTTTGCGCGGCAAGCCCGCGCCGGACGACCAAGGTAGCAAGAACGGTGACAATCAGGGTGCCAATGTCAATCACCAGCAGCAGCCTGATGTCCCAAACCGACAGCAGGGCCCCCGCGAGCACAGGGGAGATTAAATATTTTGCTGAACCGGATATCTGCACCAACCCGCTCGCTTTGGTGTATTGCTCTTTTGTGAGCAGGTCGGTTATTGTGGCCTTGTAAGCAGGCTCCAGCAGGGAGGAAAAAACCGACGAGATGGTCACGCCGATACAAATCTGCCACAGAGCTGCACGGCCATCCATCAGGCAGATAAAGATAAACACCAACCCGATAGCCGAAAGGCCGTCCCCCAGCACCATGAGCAGCCGCCTGTCGTACCGGTCTGCCAGCACTCCGGCGAAAGCGCTCAGCAAAATGGTGGGTAAAAAACCAAGCAGCAGCACCAGCGCCGTGGCGGCTGCCTTTCCTGTTTGCTCAAAAACATAAACGCCAAGCCCGAAGGAGGTCAGCCCACTGCCAATGGCGGATATAAACCCGCCCGACCATAGAAGCAGAAATTTCCCAAAGGATTTGTCGGGATGAATCATAGGTTGTCGCCTCTTTCGCCAAACATCTGCATCATCTGCGCAGAGAGGCTGCCATTTTCCACGCCGACCAATCGCTCCATATTGTACAAAAATGCCTGCATACGGGATACGCGTTCTTCGGGTTTCAGCGAAACCACATCGTCGTCATCAAACACAAGGGTTACATAGGCCATTGCCATCTCCATGCATTCATAGGGGTAGGGCGTGTGGAAAAGCCCCTGCTCAATACCCTCTTGGATGAGATCTGCCAGTATGGGGGTAACGCCTCTGATCATTTCCTTCTGAACCTTTTGGTGCATCAGCGCGTTTTGCGGCTTGTGCATATGCTCCAGCATCTGCTCTCCGTCCTGTTTTTCAACATTTAGCGACAGCACTACCCGTATCATTCTATCCGGTACGGCGAGGCTTTTATCGGCGGCGGCGCTGCTTGCCGCCGACAGCATATGGGCAGTTTGGCGCTCAATCAGCGCATCCATGATGTCCTCTTTGGATTTGAAATGATAATACAATGTTCCGCGCGCAATACCCGCCTTCTCAAGAATTTCGTTTGTACTGGTGTTATCAAACCCCTTTTGAACAAAAAGCGCTCCGGCGGCATCCAAAATCTCATTGCGGCGCACTTCCGGCTCTTTGATAATTCGCATAGATATCCACTCCTTTTTATAGACCGACTGTCTGTCTATAAAATAACATTGATTTCTTTCCCTGTCAATATCCATTTTCATAAAATAAAAAACATGACGGTCAAACGGCCGCCATGCGGGCCTTAATACTTGTTTCCTCTATGGGGCGGCAGGGTTCCTACCGTATGCCGAGGGCGCAAAGTAAGCGGATAACCCGCCCGCAGGCGGTCTGACAAATAGAAACGCCAGCCTTTCGACTGGCGTTTCTATTTGTCAGACCCAAGGGGGATGGAGCCCCTGACCTCTGCATTGCGAACGCAGCGCTCTCGCAAGGTGGTCGGTTATATGCCCTGAAACCCACAGGGGATAATGGAGCATATGGCCTAAAAAGATTGGTTGCCTTTTGCATCCGTTAAAATGACCAGCCTGCCGGTTGTGCGCCTATGGCGCCTCATGGGCGCATGATCTGAGCCCCGCGAGAAACAGCACCGAAACCAGCACGGTAAGCGCTGTAAAACAGAGCGTCGCCGCATGGAGCGCCAACCGGTCGAGCGCAGCGCCGTACAGCAGCGCGCCGAAGGGCAACCCGCCCTTGGTAATGAGCCCCACTACGGAGAATACACGTGATAAAAGCGGCTCCGGCGTCTGCTGCTGAATCACCGTTTGCAGGGGTACATTGAGAAATATGACCGCCGCGCTGAGCATTCCCGCCACCCCGGAGAGAAGGCCGAGATAGCGGAGCGTATCGGTGCCTAACACGGCCAGTATATCCGGTATGACCAGGATTGTGAATAAAACCGCACTCCCCGCCAACAGGACGAGCCCCAGCTTGAGAGCGCTGCGCTCCTGTCCCGCTTTGCCAAACAGTACGCCGGTCAGGATGCCGCCCAGCAGCGCCCCCAGCATAACCACGATTTGCAGCAGTCCATATTGGGTATCGGTATAGGCAAGCCGGGTGCGGAATAACAGGGGCAGTAACACCTGAAACATCGGCATCACAAGGGCGTAGATTGCCAGCAGGAACAGGCACAGGGCTCGAATGGACGGTTTCCCCAGCACAAACTGTCCCCCCTCCCGCAAGGCCGACAGCATCCCCTGTTTTTCCATGGCGGTATGGTGGCGGTAATGGATGAACATCTCACTGATGCCGGATAGCAGAAAAGAGACCCCGTTGATCAAAAACAGGATGGAGATTCCAAACGCGGCATAGAGCGCCGTACCAATCACCGGGCCGGCCAGTCCGGAAAGCGTCCGCATGGAGTATAGGGCGGAGTTGGCCCGGGAAAGGTGTTCCCTGTTTACCAGCTGGGGCAGAATCCCCTTGGTGGCGGGATCGAATAGGCCATTGAGAAGCGCTATCAGCGCCTGCGCGCAGATCATCATCCCCAGAGACATCCTGCCCATATGGGACAAAAGCGCCAGTAACAGGATAACTCCGCCGCTGAGAAGGTCGGTGAGCACCATGATGGTTTTACGGTTCCACCGGTCTCCCAGCACACCGGCCAGGGGGTAGATCAGCAGTGCCGGGACAATGGATAAAAAGGTGAACAGCCCGACGGTAGCGGCGGAGCCGCCTGTGTCCAGGGTGTAGAGGGGGATGACAATCAGCTGGACGCGGGAGCCGGTATCCGAAACCATCCGGCCCCATAAAAGGAGCAGCAGATTTTTGCCCAGGGGATTTTGCTTCTCTTTCAGATCCGCCGTCTCTTTTTCTTTCGATTCAGAGGATTTCCACATAGCCCTCGTCACCGTTTATCCGAATGCGATCTCCGTCTCGAATGAGCCTGGTTGCGCCGACCACGCCGACCACGGCGGGCAGACCGTACTCCCGGGTGATGACCGCGCCGTGGGTCATCATGCCGCCCACCTCGGTGACCAACCCCGAGATAGAGACAAACACCGGCGTCCAACTGGGGTCGGTGAAGGAGGTCACCAGAATATCGCCTTTTTCCATAACCGCATCTTCAATGGATAGGATTACGCGGGCGCGGCCCTCGACCACCCCGGAGGAAACGCCCAAGCCGGGCAGCGCTCCGGTGGGAATATCCTTTTGATAGGCCATCTCCGGCACCTCGCCGTCCGAAAAAATGACCCGGGGCGGGGTGAGCGTGGCAAAGTGGGCATAGTCTTTTTTGCGGCGGTCTATGACGGCGTAATCCACCCGGCCGGTTTTTACCGCCTCCCGCAGCTCTTCCAGATACAGGTAGAAGATATCGCCGGACTCCTGAAGGACGCCTTGCTCCACAAGGCGCTTTGCCTCCCGCATGAGCGCCCTCTTGTATACGTCGTAACGGCAGATCCAGAAGTATTTGGGATACTCCCGCGTGCCGACATAATTACGGAAAAAGGAGATGTAGCGGCGCAGTTTTTTTGCTTTGCGGGCGCCCAGCTTTTGCTGTGCCAGAGCCGCCAGTTCTTCTATCAGCGCCTCCATCTCCCTGCGGCCCTGTTCAAAGGAGGATTTGCCGTGCCCCTTTGGCAGAGTGCGGATGTTGGTGAGCATCGCACCCACCAGCTCGGCGGGATTTTCCCGGAAGCGGGTCTTGGAGATGTCGATTTCACCGGTGGCCCGCATCCCGTATTGCCGCAGGAATTTCTCAAAAGCGTCCGCCACGGCTCCTCCGCCCTCCACCCGGCGCAGGTCCTCCATACGGATTCTAAACAGCTTTTCATCTGACAGGCTGCAGCAGGAAATCCTAAGGGGCATAACACTGCCCGACTTGGAACAGTACGACGATGCTTATGGGCTGGCGGAGCTGGTAGGGATGGAAACCTTCATCATCATTCTGGTTCGGTTCGGCGGCGGCTCCATCTACCTCCCCAGCCTGCAGCGTATAGTCACCCCCTCAAAGCAGAGGATGATTATGAGAGACTATCGGAATGGTGCCGGCATCAAGTATCTGGCCCAGCGGTATTCACTTTCCCCGCAGTGGATATATGAAATTGTCCGCAATGCCCGGAAAAATATCAAATATTAGGAGGAACAACCATTATGGGAAGAAAAGACTTCGTATTTAAAATCGATGATAAGGAGCTTAGCAAACAGTTGGAGCGGGCCATGAAGAAAATGCCCGAGGAAGTGGCCAAGGCGGTCAATGACTGTACTCTTGACTTGGCTGAACAAAGTTCGAATAGGGCACCGGTCGAAACAGGTGACTTGCGCGGTAACTGTGTGGCTGAGGTAAATGGCACTGTGGTTTTTGAGAATACAGAACCTACCGGGGCTAAACCTCCCGCAAAAACGCTTACCCTTGGCAAGGTCAGTTATTCGCTTCCTTACGCCCTTCGGCAGCACGAGGAACTGGGCTATGACCATAACCGTACCGATGGGGAAAGAAGAATTAAAGAGGTTGTGCGTCACACAACTGAAAACGGTAAGGTGTCCTCTTATATCGGCGCTGGGAGCGTGAATCGGGTGGCCGGTGGAGAGGCAAAGTTTCTTGAACGCCCCTTTGAGGAGCGAAAGGAAAAATACATAAATCGCTTTAAAGAAGTTATTAACAAGGTTTTCAAAAAATAGTCTACTCATGGACGTTAAACAGGAGGTTGCAATGCAAGACAATTTTGAAAAAACCGCCGAGAGCGGGAACAAAGTCACCGATACGATTGATAGCGGGAGACAGGAACAAAAGACCTTTACGCAGGAGGATGTAAATCACATCGTTGGAGAGCGCCTTGCTAAAGATAGAAGTCAGCGGGAGGCTGCGCTTGCAGAAAGGGAGCGTGAATTGACACGAAAAGAAATGTTGATGAACGCAAAAATAACCATGAAAGAAAAGGGCATCCCTGTGGAATTGCTGGAAGCATTGGACGCATCCAGCCCGGAAGCCCTCGAAAAAAGCTTATCTATTGTTGAAAAATTTCATAAAACCGAAGTGCCCAAAAGCAATGAGCTTCCCGGTTTAAGTGTGCCCGGTGCTGGTGGGAACCCGCCGTCTGATTTCCGAGCACCTGATCAGGATGTGCGAAGAGCTATGGGCCTAGTTTAAAGGAGAGTTTATATAATGGCTATACAGCTTGCAACAAAATACCTGCCCTATGTGGATGAGTTGTTCACCACAGAAAGCAAAAAATCACTGGTCACTAATAATAACTTTGACTGGACAGGCGCAAAAACGGTTAAGGTTTACAAAATCAGTACTTCCCAAATGAACGACTATAACCGCCCCGGTGATGGTGCGCATTGGTCACGCTATGGTGAAGTCAAGGGATTGGACGCCGCAACCGAAGACTTTACAATAACGAGAGACCGTTCGTTCACGTTCGCTATTGACAAGCTGGACACAGATGAGACTGCTCAGCAGCTACAGGCGGCTTCTGCATTGGCTAGGCAGTTGCGTGAAGTGGTTATCCCGGAAGTGGATTCCTATACCTACAGCGTGATGTGTGCTAACGCCGGGACGAAGCCCGAAGCAATAGCCTTGACTAAGGACAACATCTTCACCGAAATCCTGACCGCCAACAACACTTTAGATAACGCCGAAGCCCCGGAAACCGGGAGGTATCTTATTGTAACGCCTGATATTTACGTTCTGATGAAGCAGGACAAGAATATCATCATGGAGACAAACATAGCCAATGAAATGCGGCTCAGAGGCGTTATAGCGATGATTGACGGGCTGGGGGTTATCAAAGTACCTGCTAACCGTCTACCCGCCAAATTCGGCTTTATGGTGGCTCACGGCGTGGCAACGGTCGTTCCGACGAAACTTGAAGATTACAAGATTCATCAAGACCCGCCCGGCATTTCCGGCGCATTGGTCGAGGGGCGTATCAACTATGATGCCTTCGTATTGGATAACAAGGCAAACGCCTTGTATTATCAGGTGCAGGTTTAAGCGGTAAGCACAATTCCCCTGCTGATACTCCGCAAAATAAGGAGTATTAGCAGGGGAACCGCCATTTTAGCCTGATTAAAGCGGCGTTAAAGCCCTGTTAAACAGGCTAAAATAATCCATTTAGCTATAAAGTATTCGAGCACGAAATCTTTATTATGGTTATAATATAACGTATTTAGTTATAAAACAACCGAAAACAAAATAGTTTTTCACATTTTACGGCTAGTTTCCGCATCCGTTTTAGCTTTTTACGCAAGTATTTTGGGATATTACTTTTATATACGGTTTTTTACGCTTAATTACGGTTTGCCCGGTCAGAGTTAAATTTTGCTCGGTCAGCAACAATTATGTGCAAAATTTGAAAGAACAACTTGGTTTGCTGGAATAGGAGGAAGGATTATGCGCCATCGATTTGAGGATAGCGGCTTTGCCGGCCTGTATCTGTGGACTGCCAAGGCGAAATACACCATGGGCATTTTCTTTTTGATGTTTGCTCTTGTATATTTGCTTTTTGGAATGATCGATGAGGGGGCTGATCATCTGTTGGATTTTTTCACCGCGATCCAAATGATGTTTGCCTGCTTTTTCATCGGCATCGCCCAGCAAGGCATTGTGCCAAAGGAAAAGCTGACGAAGGCCCGCGGCGTCCTGTGGATTATCGTTAGTGTGCTGATAACCCTGTCCTTCAGCCTGATGTTTGGGTGGTTCTCCGCCTTTCCATCCTGGTGTCTTATCCTGTTCCTTGTGCTTTTGGCGATGGGGATGGCAGCGCTACTGCTGGGTCACTACATCGAGCTGCACCGGGAGACGCGGACGCTGAACCGACAGCTTGAAAAATTCCAAAGACAAGGGAAAGAGGGGAGGGGTAACGATGCCGGTCATCCAGATTGAAAACTTAAAAAAGAACTATGGCAAGCATGTCGGCACAAGGGACGTCACCTTTTCGGTGGAGCAGGGTGAAATCTTTGGCTTTGTCGGCCCCAACGGCGCAGGCAAATCCACCACCCTCAAGGCGCTGATGGGCTTTATCCTCCCCAGCGGCGGAACCGCTTCTATCCGCGGGCTGGATGTGGTGCGGGAAAGCAAAAAAATCAAGTCCTTTACCGGCTATGTGTCCAGCGATGTGCGCCTGTACCCGGATATGCGGGTGGGCGAGCTGCTGCGGCGCAACGCCGCCTTCTACGGGGGCGGTTTCACCGATGAGACCAATCGCCTGTGCGCCTTGTTTGAAATTGACGCAGGCAAGCGCTTTCATGAGCTTTCCACCGGAAACAAGAAAAAGGTGTCCATCCTCTGCGCCCTGCAGCCGGGACCAAGGGTCATTATCCTGGACGAGCCGACAAACGGCCTCGACCCGGTGATGCAAAGAACCTTGTTTACGGAGCTGAAACGACAGACGCAGGGCGGCGCCACCGTGCTGCTGTCCAGCCACAATCTTGCCGAGGTACAGGAATATTGCGGACGTGTCGCCTTCATTAAGGACGGCAGTATTCTGGCAATAACCGACCTGACCGAGGCTGCCGCGCCGCGAAAAATCATCACCGTCACGGGCGGCGGCGCGCTTCCCGATGAACTGGAGCTGGTGGGCCGGGAGGGGCAAAAACGCGTCCTGCGCTCCGCGCTCAGCGGCCGCGCCCTGCTGGACGCTTTGGCGGCGCTCGCTCCCGAGGACTTTACTGTGGAGAACGAAAGCATGGAGGAGCACTTTTGGCAGCTTTATGGAAAGGAGGACAACCGATGAACGTCTTTTCTATGGAAGTACGTAATCTGCGCAAAAGCGCGCTGGTCAGCACGCTGTCAATCGGCTCCGCCATCTTTGCTATGCTGGCCTTTTTTCCGGCCATGCAGACCGAATCCATGCAGGCGCTGGCGGGGGCAAAGCTGGAAGGAATCGACCCCGCGCTTTTGGCGGCGCTGGGGCTGAGCGAGCTTGTGGACTTCACCGTTATCACAAATTTCTTTGGCTATGTCCTTCAGTTCATTACTTTGGCAATCATGGTAACCGTGACCCAGCGGGCGGTGGGCCTGCTGACCAAGGAGGAGGCGGACGGCACCATCGAATACCTGTGCGCAAAGCCCGTGTCCCGCACAGAGATATTCTGCCAGAAGGGGCTGGCGCATGTGGTGTTGTTCCTTGCCGCTTCGGTGGTGTGGACGATTGTGACCGTGGCGGGCTATCTGTTGTTCAGCGAATACGCCTTTGGCGAAGCGGTGAAGGAGG
>JAEWWW010000153.1 GCA_023396215.1 Bacillota bacterium
ATTCCACAACCCTGTACAGCACCCTGCCAAACAGAAAGCGCCCCATCTTTTTAATTCCTTTGCTCATATGCTGCCTCCCCACCCGCCCAGATTTTACCGGGCTTTATAAGCCGCCTTTATTATAGCACAAAAACAAAGCCGGGAGCGCCGCATTTTTGCCCCGCTGGCCCCCGGTTTGTGCTATAATAATTTTAAGCAACACCGTACAATTCACGGCTACCGCCTTAAGCACCCTGTCGCTTGCGGATTTTCCGTAAGCTTTCGCAAAAATCCTCGGGAATACACCCAGTATTCCCTGCGGTTTTTGTTTTATCGACAAAAAATCCGCCGACGCGCCAGAGCACTTAGAATTGTGCGGTATTACCCTTATTACATATTTATTCTGATGCCCGCCACCCCAACAGATACAAGGAGAACAGCAATGAGCAACCTTCAGCAGTATAACGCCCTGAAAATGCAGATACTGGGCAAGGAGTTTGCCCGCCTTAACGAGATGCAGCGCCGCGCGGTCTACAAGGTAACCGGCCCGGTGCTTATTTTGGCAGGTGCAGGCAGCGGCAAGACCACCGTGCTGGTTAACCGCATCGCCAATCTGGTGCGCTTTGGCCGCGCCAGCGAAACCGCCGAGCCCCCCCGCCCCATCACCGACGAAGACCTTGCCTTTTTGGCCGGTTACGCCGCCGGCAACACGCAGGATACCCAGCGCATGGTGGATTTGCTGGCAAACCAGCCTGCAAAGCCCTGGAGCGTGCTCGCCATCACCTTTACCAACAAGGCCGCGGGCGAGCTGAAAGCCCGGCTGGAGTCGATGCTGGGCGCCGTGGGGCGGGACGTCAACGCCGCCACCTTCCACTCAGCCTGCGCCAGAATACTGCGGCGCGAGATTGAGGCGCTGGGCTACACCGGCAGCTTTACCATCTATGACACCGACGACAGCCTGCGGGTCATCAAGGAGGCCCTCAAGGCGCTGAACATCGACGAAAAGCAGTTTTCGCCCCGCGCCCTGCTTTCGGCCATCAGCGCCGCCAAGGACCAGATGGATAACCCCCAGACCCTGCCCCATTCGGGGGATTATTTCGGCCAGATTACCGCCAAGGTGTACGACCATTACCGCAAGACCCTTAAGGCCGCCAACGCGCTGGATTTTGACGATATCATCCTGCTGACGGTGCAGCTTTTTGAGGAGCACCCCGAGGTGCTGGAAAAATACCGCCGCATCTACCGCTACATCATGGTGGACGAGTATCAGGATACCAACCACAAGCAGTATCGCCTGGTCAGCCTGCTGGCGGCAGGGCATCAGAACATCTGCGTGGTGGGCGACGACGACCAGAGCATCTACAAATTCCGCGGGGCCACCATTGAAAATATCCTCAGCTTTGAGCACCAGTTCCCCGGCGCCGAGGTGGTGCGGCTGGAGGAAAACTACCGCTGCACCGGCACCATTCTGGACGCCGCCAACCACGTGATTGCCAACAACACCCAGCGCAAGGGCAAAACCCTGTGGACCCAGAACCCGGCCGGAGAGCCGATTACCGTCTTTCGCGCCCGGGATGAGCAGAGCGAGGCCGCCTTTGTGGCCAGAACGGTGGGCGAGGCGGTGGCGCAGGGGGCCAAATATGGCGACCACGCGGTGCTCTACCGGCTCAACGCCCAGTCCAACGCGCTGGAGCAGAGCTTTATCCGCTTCGGCATCCCCTACCGGATACTGGGGGGGCTGCGCTTCTATGAACGCAAAGAGATTAAGGATATGCTGGCCTACCTCTGCGTAGCCAACAACCCCGCCGACCGGCTGCGGCTGCTGCGCATCATCAACGAGCCCAAGCGGGGCATCGGCAACGCCACGCTGGAAACCACCGACCAGATTGCCTCGATGCTGGGGCTGAGCCTGTTCGAGGTGATTGCGCAGGCCGACCAGTACCCGCTGCTCTCTAAAAAACAGCAGCCGCTCATGGCCTTTGCGGCGATGATGACCCCCATTATCGAGGGGGCGCAGGAGCGCCCGCCGGAGGAAACCTTCAACCTGCTGCTGGAACGCACGGGCTACCTTGAATCGCTGCGCGCGCAGGGCTTCGAGGGCCAGACCCGCATCGAAAACATCGAGGAGCTGGGCAGCAGCATCATCAAATACAGTCAGGAAACCGAGGAGCCCACCCTTGCGGGCTTTTTGGAGGAGGTTGCCCTTTACACCGACCTTGACAACTACGACCCCAACGCCGACGCGGTGGTGATGATGACCCTGCATTCGGCCAAGGGGCTGGAGTTCCCGGTTGTGTTCATCCCCGGTCTGGAGGAGGGCATCTTCCCCGGTATGCAGGCCATCTACAACCCCACCGAGATTGAGGAGGAGCGCAGGCTGGCCTATGTGGGACTGACCCGGGCCAAGCGGCGGCTGTACTTAAGCTGCGCCGGTGAGCGCATGCTCTTTGGCCGCACCGGACGCAACCGTCCCTCCCGCTTTGTGGGCGAGCTGCCTCAGTCGCTGCTGGCGCAGCAGGAGGAAGGGGTGCTCACCCGTCCCTCGGCACGCCCCGCAGCCCCCGCCAAGGCGGCTATTCACCGGGGGGCCGCACCGCAGGCCGCCGCACAGGTTGCCTCCGGGCCGCAACTGGGCCCCGGCGACCAGGTGAATCACCGGGTTTTTGGCAACGGCATGGTGCTGACCGTCACCCCCATGGGGGGCGACCGCCTGATCGAAATCGCCTTCGACAAGGTGGGCACCAAGCGCATCATGGCCAACATGGCCAAGCTGACCAAGCTTTAGGCTGCCATTCATCTCTTACGCAAAAGCATCCCCCATTGTCCGCCGTGCAGGCCGGACTATGGGGGATTGTTGCGTTTTCGGCCCGTATCCGGCCTTGTGCCGGGCCGCCGCCCGCTTTATGGGCTTTTCGCCTATGACGCGGCCAGATAATTTTCAAAATACGTCACAAAAAAAAGGGCGCTTCATAAAATGTTATTGAGTACATCTGTAGTCCATCGAGCGAATTTGGATGTAGCGAATTATTATCTGGCAACAACTAGCCGTCACACGGCGGCGGAATGGAGGATTAGTATGGCAGACTCAAGGGTGAACCCGATGTCGGCTACCGGGGCTAACATGTTTAAAGAAGCCGTCTGTATCAACGCCGATAGGGTTTATGATTCTTGCAGCGACAAGGATTGTCTTGAAGACGTAATGGTCTATTTTACCGACTGTGACCAGCCCATTATCGACCAGGCGATCAGTGTAAAATGTAAAGATGTTGAGATTATAAACGTGTATCTGGATGTGGAGGCAGTTCCTTTCAACAAAGGCTTCTATTCTGTGGATATGACCTTCTTCTTCGCGGTGAAGGTAGGCGTTCTCTGTTCGCCCCTCAGCGAGCCCCGCACGGTGCGCGGCATCGCCACGGTGCAGAAAAAGGTTATCCTTTTCGGCAGCGAGGGCAGCGTAAAGACCTTCTCTTCTGAAGACAACCGCAACTGCGTTTGCAGATGCGAAACCGACAAGCCCAAGGCTGTGCTGCAGGCGGTCGACCCCATCGCGCTTTCCTGCAAGCTGACCGAATGCTTCGACCGCAGCTCCGACATTGTGTGCGAGCTTCCCGCCTGTGTAGTCAACCGCTTTGAGGGCGACTTCGCCGGGGTATCTCCGGTTAAAGGTGTTACCATTACATTGGGGCTCTTCACTATTGTGCAGCTTGAGAGAAACGTTCAGCTGCTTATCCCTGTTTATGACTTCTGCATCCCCGATAAGGAATGTGTCACCACCACAGACGACCCCTGCGCGCTGTTTAAGAAAATTAAGTTCCCCACCGATGAGTTCTTCCCGCCCAGACTCAGCGATATTGACTGCGACTGACACTGAAGCAAAGCGTCTTATTGCACTCTGCGCCCGTTATCCCCGGGCGCAGGGCAATGGGGAACCGTTAGGACCCCATGCCGCAAAAAAGGACAAGCCCTTTCGCCGCGCCGCCTGTGCAAACCCCGGCCCGGTGTGCCGCCGCCATCGCCCCCGCAAATAACCCGCGGGATTTTTGGCAGAATAATAACCACACCGCCTGCCCCACAGGCAACCGAAAGGAGAAAGCGCCCTATGTCGAAGGAAATGAAAAACACCATCATTCAGGAGCTGGACCACCGCATTGCCCTGCTGGGCAAAACGCTGGAGGAGAAGCGCCACAGCGATGAGCCGACCCCGCTGGCCGAAATCATCGGCGTGCCGCTCAAGCGCGAGCTGGAGGAGATTAAAAGCTTTGTAGAGGGCCTGTAGGCCTGCTTCTACACCGGCAAAAAGGCGGGCGACCAAAGGTTGCCCGCCCCAGATTATCAGAAAGTGTACAAAATATATCGCGCAGGCGGACATGCGCCGCTCGTCGGAGCAAGCTGCACTCCACTGAACCCTCGGTCATTTCATGACCAAGGGTTTCATATCGTTTCGCTGCTCCTCCTCTTTCCCACAAAGCCTTTCGGCTTTGCGGGAGCCCTGATATAATCTTCTAAAACTGCCCGCGGGGAAGGGGGGCAGTTTTGCTTGGGGGTGTCCACGAGGGGGATTTCGTGAGTTATCAGGAACGCGTTTCAAACCGTATGACCACCACCTCTGGGCGGTTGAACAGCCGAATTGGCATCAGCTTGCTGTCGCCCAGACCCCGGCTGACCACCATGGCGGTGCTCCCCTGCCGGTGGATGCCGCTGGTGTAGCGGGGAAAGAACCCCTCGTCGGGGGCCACCAGCGCCCCGACGAAGGGCAGCCGTATCTGCCCGCCGTGGGCGTGGCCGGTCAGCACAAGGTCTGCACCCGCCGCCGCGTAGCTTTGCAGCAGGCTGGGGCGGTGGGCCAGCACCACATTGGGCATACCGGGCAGCAGGTTTTCGCTCAGCCGGGCCTGCAGCACTGCGGGTGCGTCCGGGTCGAGATAGCGGTTTTGGCTGTAGAAGGCGGGGTCACGCAGGCCAATCAGGTTAAAGCGCCCGCCCCCATGCTGGATAACCACCGAGACGTCCTCCAGACGGGTCACTCCCTGCGCGTCCAGATAGGCGGTCAGCTCCTCATAGCCGGGGAAGACCGCTTCATGGTTGCCGCTGACATAGTAGACCGGCGCCACCTTCACCGCCTCTTCAACCAAAGCCCGGGCCCCGGCGCTGTCTTTATCCGAGCGGCTTACAATGTCGCCGGTGATGGCGATGATATCCGGCTTCTGGGCGGCAACCGCCTCTATCAGCCTGCCGCCAAACCGCTTGTTGTGCAGGTCGGAAAGCTGCACAATGCAAAACCCCTGCAGCTCCTGCGAAAGGTTGGCGGCGGCAAAGGTGTATTGGGTGACGGTCAGGCTGTTGGTCTGCCACCATAAGAACAGCAGCAGCCCGACAGCGGCGGCGAAAAGATACATTTTCCTCAGCAATCCCTTACGTTTTTTAAACACTTTAAGCATAATATTCCTTTAAATATACATAAAGTATAACTATTTTGTGGGTTTCCCACCCTGAAAAGCGGTTGGCAGAGTGCCCTCTGAGAGAAAGGAGCGGCAAGGCCAAACCCGCCTGCCGCCCCCTGTCGGTCTGAAGTTTTATGCTTGCACCGCGGGTGCTTTTACAGCCCCAGAGCGGCCTTCAGTGCTTCGGCCCGGTCGGTTTTCTCCCAAGCCACGCCAAGGTCCTCGCGCCCCATGTGGCCGTAGGCTGCCAGCTTGCGGTAGATGGGCTTGCGCAAGTCGAGCTGTCGGATGATGGCCGCGGGGCGCAGGTCAAAGACCTTGCTGACCGCTTCGGCAAGCCTGTCGTCGGCCACTCTGCCGGTGCCGAAGGTGTTGACCATCACCGATACCGGGTGCGCCACCCCGATGGCGTAGGCCAGCTGCACCTCGCAGCGGCTGGCAAGCCCGGCCGCCACCACGTTTTTGGCGGCATAGCGGGCGGCGTACGCCGCGGAACGGTCCACCTTGGTGGGGTCTTTTCCGGAAAAAGCGCCACCGCCATGACGGCCCCAACCGCCGTAGGTATCCACGATAATCTTGCGCCCGGTCAGGCCGCTATCCCCCTGAGGGCCGCCCACCACAAAGCGCCCGGTGGGGTTGATAAAGAACTTGGTGTCCTTATCCAAAAGGTTGGCCGGTACGATGGGGCGTATCACCTGCTCCATGATGTCGCCGCGCAATGTTTCAAGGGTGACGTCGTCGCTGTGCTGGGTCGAGATGACCACCGTATCCACCCGCAGCGGCTTGTCGTCCTCATACTCCACCGTGACCTGTGTTTTGCCGTCGGGCAGTACGTAGGGCAGCACGCCCTCGTGGCGCACCTGTGTCAGCCGCAGGGCCAGCTTATGCGCCAGCGAGATGGGCAGCGGCATCAGCTCGGGGGTTTCGTCGCAGGCATAGCCAAACATCATGCCCTGGTCGCCCGCGCCGGTCACCGCTTCGTCGCCGCCTGCACCCGCTTTGTTTTCAAAGGAGTGGTCCACCCCCAGCGCGATGTCGGGCGACTGCTCGTCTATCGAGGTGAGCACCGCGCAGGTGTGGCCGTCAAAGCCGTATTTGGCGCGGGTGTAGCCAATCTCCTTCACCACGTCCCGGGCAAGCTTGGGGATATCCACATAGCAGCTGGTGCTGATTTCGCCCATGATGAGCACCATACCGGTGGTAACTGCGGTTTCGCAGGCCACCCGGGCGTTGGGGTCCTGCTGTATGATGGCGTCCAGCACCGCGTCTGAAATCTGGTCACATATTTTATCGGGATGCCCCTCGGTAACCGATTCGCTTGTAAATAAAAATTTTGACATGGTATAGATCATTCCTTTCACTTTCGTTTCGGCACAAGCAGACCATGAAAAGGAATGGTCTGCTGTGCATCAATCCGCGGTTCTTGCCGTAGGCGAGGAGCGATTGGCGCATGACGGCTTGGCGTGGTTTTTCACGCTATAGCCTTCTGTTTTGTTTCATCCTTGCCTGAATATGCCTGCCATATGCCGCCCATCAAAAAAGGCCCGGTAGTTATCCGGACCTTTTATTTCTCATCTTCCGGTTAAAACCGCAGGATTTGGCACCTTGCCGAAAGGCAGGTTGCCGGGCTTCACAGGACCTGTTTCCTCCACCACTCTTGATAAGCAGATATTCAGTTTTATAGCTTCTAAGAGCCTGTATCTATCTTATACTAAACAGGTGCAGTTGTCAACCTTAGCAGATGCTTTTTTTGAGAATATTCGACAACCGCTTGTAGGTCAGCACGGTGATGAGCGAAATTACCACCCCTTTAACCAAGTTAAAGGGAGCGGCCCCGTACCAGATGTAGGCCGAGATGCTGTCGATGGCGGGGTTGATGGCAGCACAGGCGGCGACGATGGCCTCTATCGGCATGACCTTGGAGTAAAAGGGGAT
This sequence comes from Bacillota bacterium, assembly GCA_023396215.1. GTDB lineage: Bacteria > Bacillota > Clostridia > Oscillospirales > Ruminococcaceae > Heteroruminococcus. The sequence continues at coordinate 7,356 of JAEWWW010000153.1, forward strand.
AATCAGCCACTGGTTTGCCAGCGCCCCCACCACCATGATGGCCAGCGAGCCCGCCAGACAGCCCCAAAGAGCGCCGGCTTTGGTCTTGTGCCGTTTGTAGATGAGGCCGGCAGTTGTCGCAAAGGTGGACATGACGATGAAATCGGCAAGCTCGCCGACGCCGCCGGTCTGGGTGGAGAGCAGGTGTATCAGGTCTTTGACCAGGGTTACCGCCATGGCGGGCACTGGCCCCATCAAAAAGGACGCCAGCAGGATGGGCACGCCGCTGATATCCAGCTTGAGGAAGGGCGGCAAAAGGGGCAGAGGGAACTCGATGTACATCAGCAGGGTTGCAATGGCCGCCAGCATGGCGATGAGGGTGAGCCGTCTTACGTTGCAGTTTTGTTTTTGCATAGATATGCCTCCAGCTTTCTGTCTGCCTTAAGGGATGCAAAAAGCCCCTGACAAAGATTTGTCAGAGGCGAACCAGTACCGAAAAAACGGCACCTGTTTCTTTCATCCGGACTCTAACCGTCGGTTTGGGATTTTAACCCAATCTGCCTTTCGGCTCGCGGACTTGTAGCAGATGCTCTTCACCGCCGGTGGGGAGTTACACCCCGCCCTGAAACAGACTATGTATTTTGTGGCTTTATTATAGCGCTGCCGGGCCGCTTTGTCAACCCTTTTGCAAAACCTGTGGCGGCAAGCCTGCCTGCGCCCTGCAGGATGTGCACAGCGGGGAGACCGGGCGGGCGGGCGCCCCCACAGCCGCCGCAAAACACCGGCCTGCCGCTATCCTGCGGGTTTTGCCGCGCACGCAAAACAGCCGCCCACATCAAAGCAGGCGGCTGTATCAGAGCAAGGGAAATTAGTTGATTTTGATAACCAGACCGGAACCAACGGTGCGGCCGCCTTCACGGATAGCGAAGCGCAGACCTTCCTCGATGGCGATGGGGGTAATCAGCTCAACGTCCATCTCAACGTTATCGCCAGGCATGCACATCTCGATGCCCTCGGGCAGGGTGACTACGCCGGTAACGTCGGTAGTTCTGAAGTAGAACTGGGGACGATAGTTGTTGAAGAAGGGGGTGTGACGGCCACCCTCAGACTGTTTGAGGATATAAACCTGGCCGCGGAACTTGGTGTGGGGGTTGATGGAGCCGGGTTTGCAGAGAACCTGACCTCTTTCGATGTCGCTTCTCTGAACACCGCGCAGCAGAGCGCCGATGTTGTCGCCTGCCTCGGCGTAGTCCAGAATCTTTCTGAACATCTCAACGCCGGTAACGGTGGTTTTTCTTCTCTCGTCGGTCAGGCCGATGATTTCAACTTCGTCGCCGGTCTTAACCTGACCTCTTTCCACTCTGCCGGTGGCAACGGTGCCGCGGCCGGTGATGGTGAAGACGTCTTCAACAGGCATCAGGAAAGCCAGGTCAGACTTTCTCTCGGGGTTGGGGATATAAGCGTCAACAGCCGCCATCAGCTCAATGATGGGAGCATAGGCAGGATCGCTCAGGTCGTTGCCGGCTTCCAGAGCGGCAAGGCCGGAACCCCTGATGATGGGAATATCATCACCGGGGAACTCGTAGGCGGAAAGCAGCTCTCTGATTTCCATCTCAACAAGATCCAGCAGCTCGGGGTCGTCAACCTGGTCAACCTTGTTCATGAAAACAACGATATAGGGCACGCCAACCTGACGGGCAAGCACGATGTGCTCACGGGTCTGGGGCATGGGGCCGTCAGCGGAGGAAACAACCAGAATCGCACCGTCCATCTGAGCAGCGCCGGTGATCATGTTTTTAACATAGTCGGCGTGACCAGGGCAGTCAACGTGGGCATAGTGACGGTTCTCGGTCTCGTATTCAACGTGAGAGGTGTTGATGGTGATGCCGCGCTCTCTCTCTTCAGGGGCTTTGTCAATCATGTCATAAGCGACATACTGGGCGCTGCCTTTCATGCCCAGGGTCTTGGTGATAGCGGCAGTAAGGGTAGTCTTACCATGGTCAACGTGGCCGATGGTGCCAATGTTAACGTGGGGCTTGGTTCTTTCAAATTTAGCCTTTGCCATTTACTGTTCCTCCCTTATAAGGATGTTATTGTTCGTTATAACCACAATTTGTATTGTAGCAAGGAAAAGCCCAAAATGCAAGGGTTTATGCAAAAAGAAGATGGGCTTTTTCCGCATCAACAGGAGCTTTAACGAGCCTACTTGGTTCTTTTGCTGATAATTGCTTCAGCAATCGATTTGGGTACCTCGATATAGTGGCTGGGCTCCATGGTGTACTGGCCGCGGCCCTGTGTTTTGGAACGCATGTCGGTGGCGTAGCCAAACATCTCGGACAGAGGCACAAAGGAGTTAATCTGCTGTGCGCCGCTTCTGGCTTCCATGCCCTGAATCTGGCCACGGCGAGAGTTGAGGTCGCCGATAACGTCGCCCATGTATTCTTCAGGCACGGTAACCGTTACCTTCATGATGGGCTCAAGAATGACAGGGTCCGCCTTGCGCATCGCTTCTTTGAAAGCCATCGAACCGGCAATCTTAAAGGCCATTTCAGAGGAGTCTACCTCATGGTAGGAGCCGTCATACAGTGTAACGATGACGTCAACCACCGGGTAGCCGGCCAGAATACCGGCCTGCATCGCACCCTGAACACCCTGGTCAACCGGCGCGATATACTCCTTGGGAATCGAGCCGCCAACGATGGCGTTTTTAAACTCGTAGCCTTTGCCGCTTTCGTTGGGCTCAATCTTAATCTTAACATGACCGTACTGGCCCTTACCGCCCGACTGGCGCGCATACTTGGTATCCACATCGGCCAGTCTGCGAATGGTTTCTTTGTAAGCAACCTGGGGCTTGCCCACGTTGGCTTCCACCTTAAACTCACGCAGCAGGCGGTCGACGATGATTTCCAGATGCAACTCGCCCATACCGGCGATGATGGTCTGGCCGGTTTCCTCGTCGGTGTAGGTCTTAAAGGTGGGGTCTTCCTCAGCAAGCTTGCTCAGGCCGATGCCCATCTTCTCCTGGCCGGCTTTGGTCTTGGGCTCGATAGCGACACGGATAACCGGGTCGGGGAACTCCATAGATTCAAGGATAACCGGGGATTTAGCGTCACAGAGGGTGTCGCCGGTGGTGGTGTTTTTAAGACCAACAGCGGCGGCAATATCGCCGGCGTAGCAGGTTTCAATGTCCTGTCTGTGGTTGGCGTGCATCTGAAGGATGCGGCCCATACGCTCGTTGTTTCTTTTGGTGGAGTTGTAAACCGAAGAACCGGCATTGACCGAGCCGGAATAAACCCTGAAGAAGCACAGCTTACCCACATAAGGATCGGTGGCAATCTTGAAAGCCAGCGCCGCAAAAGGAGCGTTGTCGCTGGAGGGGCGGGTTTCTTCTTCCTCGGTATCGGGGTTGATACCCTTAATGTCGGCAACATCGGTGGGGGCGGGCATGTAGTCAATCACCGCATCCAGCAGCTTCTGCACGCCCTTGTTGCGATAGGAGGTACCACACACCACCGGCACCATATGGTTGGCCAGTGTGGCGCTTCTGATGCATTTCTTAATGTCCTCGATGGAGAGTTCTTCCCCTTCAAGGTACCGTTCCATCAGTACTTCGTCCTGTTCAGCAACCGACTCAATAAGCTTGGCGTGATATTCCTCGGCCTTTTCCCGCATATCTTCGGGAATTTCTTCTTCCCGGATATCCTGACCCTTATCGTCATAGTAGACATAGGCCTTCATCTCCACAAGGTCGATGATGCCCTTAAAGGTGTCTTCAGCGCCGATGGGCAGTTGGATGGGAACAGCGTTGCATTTCAATCTGTCGTGCATCATGTTCACAACGTTGTAAAAATCCGCACCCATGATATCCATCTTGTTTACATAGGCCATTCTCGGCACATGGTATTTATCAGCCTGACGCCATACGGTTTCAGACTGAGGCTCAACACCACCCTTGGCACAAAAAACAGTGACAGAGCCGTCGAGCACGCGCAGCGAACGCTCAACCTCTACCGTAAAGTCAACGTGGCCAGGGGTGTCAATAATATTGACACGGTGCCCTTTCCAGAATGCAGTGGTGGCAGCCGAGGTAATGGTTATACCTCTCTCCTGCTCCTGCTCCATCCAGTCCATTGTTGCCGCACCCTCGTGTACCTCGCCTATCTTATGAGTCTTGCCGGTGTAAAACAAAATACGCTCGGAGGTTGTGGTTTTGCCAGCATCAATGTGAGCCATTATGCCTATGTTGCGAGTAAGTTCTAATCCTACTTCTCTTGGCATAGTGTCCTCCCTTTAATAGTTCCAGAATACCCGCCGGCCCATAGAGCCGACGAGTATCCACGCTTGGTTGGTAATGATACAGCGGCGGCAAAAGCCTACCATCTGTAGTGTGCAAAGGCGCGGTTGGCCTCTGCCATTTTGTGGGTGTCGTCCCGCTTTTTGCAGGCGCCGCCAGCGTTGTTCAGAGCATCCATCAGCTCGCCTGCAAGGCGCTCTCTCATGGTTTTCTCAGAACGGTTTCTGGCGTAGCTTGTCAGCCAGCGCAGACCAAGGGTCTGCCTTCTGTCGGGGCGAACCTCGATGGGCACCTGATAGGTAGCGCCGCCTACACGACGGGCCTTAACCTCCAGCACAGGCATAATGTTTTCCAAAGCCTGCTCAAATGCCTCCAGCGGTTCCTTGCCGGTTTTTTCGTGAACGATGTCAAATGCACCGTAAACAATCTTCTGTGATGTTCCCTTTTTGCCGTCCAGCATAATGCTGTTTATCAGGCGGGTGACCAGCTTGGAATTATAAAGCGGGTCGGGCAACACATCACGTTTTGCGATTCTGCCTCTTCTTGGCACTTCGCTTCCCTCCTTCACAGTATGAATTCATCGGTACTCGAAAGCGCATAACTCTTCCGTGGTGCCAACAGCAGCAGCGCTTTTATCATAAAGCCGCTTTGTCGGCATGCGATCGGTCATATGAGTTACTTCTTTGTCGCACCAGCCTTCGGGCGCTTCGCACCGTACTTAGATCTCGCCTGCATTCTCTTGGCAACACCCTGAGCATCCAATGTGCCGCGGATGATGTGGTAGCGAACGCCGGGGAGGTCCTTTACACGGCCGCCGCGGATGAGCACAACGCTATGCTCCTGAAGATTGTGCCCGATACCCGGGATATAGGCTGTTGCTTCAATGTTGTTGGAAAGACGCACCCTGGCCACTTTACGAAGCGCCGAGTTGGGCTTCTTGGGGGTCTGGGTTCTGATAGCAGTGCAAACGCCTCTCTTCTGGGGAGAGTTGTGGTCAATTGCTTCGCGTTTTTTGGAATTCCATCCCTTGAGCAGTGCGGGAGAGTTGGATTTCTTCTCCACAGCTTCTCTGCCCTTGCGAACAAGCTGGTTAAAGGTTGGCATGGTTTTCCTCCTTTCTCTTTAAATGCTGTTATCTTTAATCGGGCGGCGGGCACACTGCCCGCCGTCCGCTAAGACCATAGGATTGTGACCCAATTATTGATTTTAACAAATAGTTCATGAGTTTGTCAATAATAAAATTGAGCCGGGGCTGAAAATACGGGGGTTTCTATGCAGTGTACTCCTCCTGCCGGGCAGGGGCGGCGTCTTCGGGTGCGCGGCGGCTGTTTTCCGAGTAGGAAACCATGCCCGTACCGGCGGGAATGAGCTTGCCGATGATGACATTCTCTTTGAGGCCCAGCAGCGGGTCGGTTTTGCCCTTAATGGCCGCTTCGGTAAGCACGCGGGTGGTTTCCTGGAAGGATGCCGCCGACATAAAGGAGTCGGTGGCCAGCGAAGCCTTGGTGATACCAAGGATGACCGGGGTGTACTGCACCATCCTTCTGGGGTTGCCGTCCTGCGCCTGAAGCGCCTCCAGCCGGGCGTTCTTCTCGTAGACTTCCTGCCGGTCGGCCAATGCGCCGGGTATCAGGTCGCTGTCGCCGTTGTCGTCGACCCGCACCTTCTTCATCATCTGGCGGACAATAACCTCGATGTGCTTGTCGTTGATATCAACGCCCTGGGTGCGGTAAACCATCTGCACCTCGCGGATGAGGTAATCCTGCACCGCGAGCTCGCCGTTGACCGTCAGCACCTCGCTGGGCTCGGCCGAGCCTTCGGTAATCATGGTGCCCTTTTCAATGACGGCGCCCTCGGAAACTCTCAGCTTAGAGCCGTAGACAATTTGTTTTTCAAAGCGGTCGCCGGTTTCGGCGTTTTCCACCACGACCACGTCCACGCCCTTGGCGTCCTTTTCAAAGGATACCTTGCCGCCGATATGGCTGATGACCGCCGCGCTCTTGGGCTTGCGGGCCTCAAACAGCTCTTCAACTCTGGGCAGACCCTGTGTGATGTCGGAGGCCGAGGCGATACCGCCGGTGTGGAAGGTTCTCATGGTGAGCTGGGTACCCGGCTCGCCGATGGACTGAGCGGCGATGATGCCCACCGCTTCGCCGATGGCCACATGCTGGTCGGTGGCCAGGTTGGCCCCGTAGCATTTGGCACAAACGCCGTTTTTAGAGCGGCATTTCAGGATAGAGCGTATCTGTACCTCGTGGATGTCGGCGCCGATAATCTTTTCAATCTCTGCCTCGCCCATCATGACGTCGTTTTTCACCAGCAGCTCGCCGGTTTCGGGGTGGAGAGCATCCTCCACCAGATAGCGGCCGTAAAGGCGCTCAGAGAGCTCCTCAATGACGCGGCCTTCGTCGGAAATCTCGTAGACGTTGAGGCCCTCGGCTGCGCCGCAGTCGTTTTCGCGGATGATAACCTCCTGCGAAACGTCCACCAGACGGCGGGTCAGATAGCCCGAGTCGGCGGTACGCAGGGCGGTGTCGGCCAGGCCCTTACGGGCACCGCGGGAGGAGTTGAAGTACTCAAGGATGTTCAGACCCTCGCGGTAGTTGGCCCGGATGGGAATCTCGATGGCCTTACCGGAGGTGTTGGCGATAACGCCACGCATGCCCGCCAGCTGGCGAATCTGCTCCATCGAACCACGGGCGCCGGAGTCGGCCATCATAAAGATGGGGTTGTACTGGTCAAAGTTCTGCTTGAGGGCCTCCATCACCTTTTTGGTGGTTTCGTCCCAAACCTTGATAACCCGCTCGTAACGAACCTCTTCGGTAATCAGGCCGCGGTCATAGCGCATCTTAATCTGGTCAACCCGTTCTTCGGCTTCAGCAATATATTGCTTCTTTTCGGGGGGAATAACCGCATCGGAAACCGCAACGGTGATAGCGCCCCGGGTGGAGTACTTGAAGCCCTGTGCCTTGACCATATCCAGCACCTCGGCGGTGCGGGCGGTGCCGTGCTTTTTGATGCACTTGTCGATAATCTTGGAAAGCTTCTTCTTGTCGACCAGGAAGTCGACCTCCAAAGCGAAAATGTTTTCGGGGTTGCTGCGGTCAACAAAGCCCAAATCCTGCGGGATGGGGGTATTGAAAATCAGCCGGCCCACCGTGGTGTCGATGAGCTTGCTGCGGCGCTCGCCGCCAATTTCCTTGGCGATGCGCACCTTGACGGGGGCGTGCAGACCAACGCTGCCATCCTCGTAGGCCATGACCGCCTCGTTCATATCGCGGAATACCTTGCCCGTGCCCTTTTCGTCCTCTATCTTCAGCGTCAGGTAGTAGGAGCCCAGCACCATGTCCTGGGTGGGCACCGCCACCGGGCGGCCGTCGGAGGGCTTGAGCAGGTTGTTTGCCGCCAGCATCAGGAAGCGGGCCTCGGCCTGCGCTTCGGCCGATAGCGGCACGTGCACCGCCATCTGGTCGCCGTCAAAGTCGGCGTTATAAGCGGTACAGACCAGCGGGTGCAGCTTGAGGGCACGGCCCTCGACCAGCACCGGCTCAAAGGCTTGGATGCCCAGTCTGTGCAGGGTGGGCGCACGGTTGAGCAGCACCGGGTGGTCCTTGATGACCACCTCGAGGGCGTCCCAAACCTCTTTGAGCACGGCACGTTCCACCATCTTGCGGGCCTTTTTGATGTTCTCAGCCACCTTTTGGTCCACAAGGCGTTTCATAACAAAGGGCTTAAAGAGCTCCAGCGCCATCTCCTTGGGCAGGCCGCACTGGTACATCTTCAGCTCGGGGCCAACCACGATAACCGAACGGCCAGAGTAGTCTACGCGCTTACCCAGCAGGTTCTGCCTGAAGCGGCCCTGCTTGCCCTTGAGCATATCCGAAAGGGATTTCAGCGGGCGGTTGTTGGGGCCGGTGACAGGACGGCCGCGGCGGCCGTTGTCGATAAGGGCGTCCACCGCCTCCTGCAGCATTCTTTTTTCATTGCGCACAATGATGTCGGGGGCGCCCAGCTCCAACAGCTTTTTCAGGCGGTTGTTGCGGTTGATTACCCGGCGGTAAAGGTCGTTGAGGTCGCTGGTGGCAAAACGGCCGCCGTCCAGCTGTACCATGGGGCGGATTTCGGGGGGGATGACCGGCAGAACGTCCATAATCATCCACTCGGGGCGGTTGCCGGAAAGGCGGAACGCCTCCACAACCTCCAGCCGCTTAAGCAGCTTGGCGCGCTTCTGCCCAGCCGCTTTTTCAAGCTCGGCCTTAATCTCCTCCAGCATGACGTCAAGGTCAAGGTCAATCAGCAATTGCTTGACCGCCTCGGCGCCCATGCCGGCTACAAACTCGTCCTCATATGCCTCACGCAGCTCGCGGTATTCCTTCTCGGTGAGCAGGGTATACTTTTTCAGATTGGTGATGCCCGGGTCTATCACGATATAGGAGGCGAAGTAGAGCACCTTTTCCAACAGACGGGGGGACATGTTCAGCAACAACCCCATGCGGGAGGAGGTTCCTTTGAAATACCAGATGTGGGATACCGGCGCGGCCAGCTCGATGTGGCCCATACGCTCGCGGCGCACCTTGGCGCGGGTGACCTCGACGCCGCAGCGCTCGCAGATTTTACCCTTAAAGCGGATGCGCTTATATTTGCCGCAATAGCACTCCCAGTCCTTGGTGGGCCCAAAGATTTTTTCGCAGAACAGGCCGTCCCGTTCGGGCTTGAGTGTGCGGTAGTTGATGGTTTCCGGCTTTTTGACCTCGCCGCAGGACCATTCTCTGATTTGGTCGGGGGATGCCAGACCTATTTTAATTGACTCGAATACATTAAACTCCAAGTGCAGCCCCTCCTATGTTAGTTTTCATCGTCGATGAAATCGTCGTCTTCCAGACCGCAGCCTTCAAAATCTTCAACGGCTTCTTCCGGCTCGTCGCCGTCGGGGCTCTCAATCTCAAAGCCGCCGAACTCGCCCTGAACCTCTACCACTTCCTGCTCAAAGAGCTCGGTGTCGACGGGGGCCAGGCCCATGTTGTCGTCCTCGTCAAAGTTTTGCTTGAGATCGATTTCCATGTTGTCCTTATCCAGCACGCGCATATCCAGACCCAGCGACTGCAGCTCCTTGATGAGCACCTTGAAGGATTCGGGGATGCCGGGCTTGGGCACGTTGAGGCCCTTGACGATGGATTCAAAGGTTTTGACACGTCCTACCACGTCGTCCGACTTGACGGTCAAAATCTCCTGCAGGGTGTAGGCTGCGCCGTAAGCCTCCAGGGCCCAGACCTCCATTTCGCCGAAGCGCTGGCCGCCGAACTGCGCCTTACCACCCAGCGGCTGCTGGGTAACCAGCGAGTAGGGGCCGGTGGAGCGTGCGTGGATTTTATCGTCAACCAGATGGTGCAGCTTGAGGAAGTACATATAGCCCACCGTGACGGCGTTGTCAAAGGGCTCGCCGGTGCGTCCATCGTAAAGCACGGTCTTGCCGTCCTCCGACAGCCCGGCCTGGGTCAGCACCTCGCGGATGTCGCTCTCGTGGGCACCGTCAAAGACGGGGGTCATCACCTTCCAGCCAAGCTCGGCTGCGGCGCGGCCCAGATGAACCTCAAGCACCTGCCCGATATTCATACGGGAAGGCACGCCCAGAGGGTTGAGCACGATATCCAGCGGACGGCCATCGGGCAGATAAGGCATATCCTCCTGCGGCAGTACGCGGGAAACAACGCCCTTGTTGCCGTGGCGGCCCGCCATTTTGTCGCCCACCGAAATCTTGCGCTTCTGGGCGATATAGCAGCGCACCACCATGTTTACGCCGGGCGAAAGCTCGTCGCTGTTGGCGCGGGTAAATACCTTGACGTCCACAATGATGCCGTATTCGCCGTGGGGCACCCGCAGCGAGGTATCGCGCACCTCGCGGGCTTTTTCGCCAAAGATGGCCCGCAGCAGACGCTCTTCCGCGTTGAGCTCGGTTTCGCCCTTGGGGGTCACCTTGCCCACCAGAATATCGCCGGCGCGCACCTCGGCGCCGATGCGGATGATGCCCCGCTCATCCAGCTCCTTGAGCACATCCTCGCCCACGTTGGGGATATCCCGGGTAATTTCCTCCGGCCCCAGCTTGGTGTCGCGTGCTTCTATCTCGTATTCTTCGATGTGGATGGAGGTAAAAATGTCGTCGCGCACCATCCGCTCGTTGATGAGCACCGCGTCCTCGTAGTTGTAGCCTTCCCAGGTCATAAAGCCCACAAGGGCGTTTTTGCCCAGCGAGATTTCGCCGTCGGCGGTTGCGGGGCCGTCGGCAATGACGTCGCCCTTCTCGACGGTCTGGCCTTTTTCCACCACCGGGCGCTGGTTGATGCAGGTGCCCTGGTTGGAACGCAGGAACTTGGTCAGGCTGTAGTAGTGCTGCTGGCCGTCCTGCGAACGGACGATAATCTCGTTGGCGGTTACGCGGTCAACAACGCCCGACTGCTGCGCCACCAGCGCAACGCCGGAGTCCACCGCGGCCTTGTACTCCATTCCGGTGCCCACGATGGGGGCCTCGGTCTTAATGAGGGGCACCGCCTGCCGCTGCATGTTGGAACCCATCAGCGCGCGGTTGGCGTCGTCGTTTTCAAGGAAGGGAATCATGGCGGTGGCCACCGAAACAACCATCTTGGGCGAAACGTCCATGAAATCCACCAGCTCGCGCTCCACCTCCTGGATGGTATCGCGGTAGCGGACGGTGATTTTACGGTCGACAAAGTGGTTGTCTTCGTCCAACTGCTCGTTGGCCTGCGCCACCACATATTCGTCCTCGATATCGGCGGTCATATAGACCACCTCGTCCTCCACCTGATGGGTCACCTTGCTGACCCGGCGGTAGGGTGCCTCAATAAAGCCGTATTCGTTGATTTTGGCAAAGGTGGCCAGATAGGAAATCAGGCCGATGTTGGGGCCTTCCGGGGTTTCAATGGGGCACATGCGGCCGTAGTGGCTGAAATGCCCGTCGCGCACCACAAACCCGGCGGGGTCACGGGAAAGACCGCCGGGGCCCAGCGCCGAAAGACGGCGCTTGTGGGTCAGCTCGGCCAGAGGGTTGGTCTGGTCCATGAACTGGCTCAGCGGGGAGGAGCCGAAAAACTCCTTAATAGAAGCAACCACCGGGCGGATGTTGATAAGCGCCTGCGGGGTGATGACCTCCATATCCTGCGCCTGGGTGGTCATACGCTCGCGGATGACGCGCTCCATACGGGAAAAACCGATGCGGAACTGGTTCTGCAGCAGCTCGCCCACCGAACGGATGCGGCGGTTGCCCAAGTGGTCGATATCGTCCAGATTGCCCACGCCGTTGTGGAGGTTGCAGAGGTAGTTGATGGTGGCGTGGATGTCGTCGATGATGATGTGTTTGGGGATAAGCTCGTCGATGCGGGACTTGATGGCGTCCTTAAGGGAAGCCTCGTTGGGGCAGCTTTCCAGCAGCTCGCGCAGCACGGTGAAGCGAACCTTCTCGTTGACCCCCAGCCCGGTAGCGTCAAAGCCGACAAAATCGGCGATATCCACCATACCGTTGGAGAACACCTTGATTTCGGTTTCCTTCACATCGATATAAACCACGCTGACGCCGGTTTTTTCAATCTCCTGGGCGCGGTCGCGGGTGAGGGTTTCGCCCGCTTCGGCCAGAACCTCGCCGGTCATGGGGTCGGCGACCGGGCGGGTAAGGGTACGGCCGGTGACTCGGTGGGCCAGCGACAGCTTTTTGTTGTATTTATACCGCCCAACGCGGGAAAGGTCGTACCGGCGCGCGTCAAAGAACAGGTTGTCGATATGTGTCTGGGCGCTATCGACGGTGGGGGGCTCGCCGGGGCGCAGCTTGCGGTAAACCTCAAGCAGAGCCTCCTGTGTATTGTTGGTGGTGTCTTTGGCAAGGGTGGATTCCAAAAGAGGGCTGTTGCCAAAGAGCAGCTCAATTTCCTCATTGGTAGAAAGCCCCAATGCACGCACAAGGGTGGTTACCGGCAGCTTGCGGTTTTTATCAATGCGCACATAAAACACATCGCTGGAGTCGGTTTCGTACTCGAGCCATGCGCCGCGGTTGGGGATGACGGTGGCAGCAAAAAGCGCCTTACCCGCCTTATCAAGGGAGGAGGAGTAGTAAACCCCCGGGCTTCTGACCAACTGGGAAACGATGACACGCTCGGCGCCGTTTATAATAAAGGTACCGCTTTCGGTCATAAGGGGAAAATCGCCCATAAAGATATCCTGCTCTTTCACCTCGCCGGTTTCCTTGTTGAGCAGGCTGGCGCGCACCCGCATGGGGGCTGCGTAAGTGGCATCGCGCTCCTTACATTCTTCTATTGTATACTTCGGCTTGTCATCCAGCCGGTAGTCAATGAACTCCAGAACCAGATTGCCTTGGTAGTCAGAAATGGATGAAATGTCCCTGAAAACCTCTTTTAGCCCCTCTTCAAGGAACCATTTGTAGGAATTCTTCTGAACTTCAATCAGGTTCGGCATGTCCAAAACTTCGTCGGTTTTGGAAAAACTCATGCGAACATTTTTACCTAATTGAACAGGCTTTACGTTCACCATAGGCTCGCTCACTCCATCCATCTATTTTTCGCTTTGCTTCTCAAGGCTAAATATACCGAATTTTTGTACTTTTTGTGAAAAATTTGTTGCAAATCTTTGAATAGTATGCATCATTTTTCAGCACTTTAGGCATAACTAGCCATTATGATACAGTATAATATTGTATTACATGGGAATACCAATGTCAACACCTAATTTTTTTGGCCGGTTTTGCCCCTCTCCCGCCTCCGGGAGCAGGTGTGGTACCCCGTGCGGCCTGCCGCAAAAAAGCCCCTTTGGCGCAAAGACAGCAGCGTTTATTATTGGCACAAATTTACTGATAAATTCACAAAGCCCGCCCTGCCGCTTACAGCGGCGGGGCGGGGCTTTTTTCTTTGCTATAAAAACTGATAAAGCAGCGGCACCAGCACCGGCACCAGCATCGAGAGCAGCAGCCCCGAAAACAGCGCCAGCACGGCGGTGGTTTCGTCGGTGCTGCGGGTAATGGTGGGCAGGGTGACGTCCATGGCGGTGGCTCCGCCGGGGGCGATGGCTGTGGTGTAGCCCAGATAACGGGCCACCAGAGGGATGGTCAGCAAGGCGATGAGCTCGCGAAACACGTTGCAGAGAAAGGCCATGGTACCCACCTGCGCCCCGGCAAGCTCGCCCAGCAGCACCGCCGAAAAGCTGTACCAGCCAAAGCCAGCGCCGACCGCGCCGCTGACGTTGGCGGGCAGGCCCAGCAGGCTGCCTGCCAGTATACTGCCCCCCACCGAGCCGACGACCACCCCGACCGGGGCCAGCAGCACCCGCCAGCCGTGGCGCCAGACCCGGGCGAAAACGCCCCGGTCGCTGCCTACCTGTATGCCCACCGCGAAAACCAATATCCGCAAGGCAACCATGGTCAGGCTATCGGCCGCCGCCAGCATCTGGGGCGAAAAAACGAACCTGCCGCAGAGAAGCCCCGCGGTCAGGCCGAGCAGTGCCAGCCAAATCATCTGCCCCGCCCCCTTTCAAAGAGCTTTGCCAGCAGCCAGACCACAGCCACCGAGCCGGCCACCGCCGAAAGGGAAAGCACCAGCGCCGCGCTGCCTGCTTCGGTGAGGTCGGCCAGCAGGGTGGGGCTGCTGCCCAGCGAAACCCCCATGCAGAAAAGCACCAGAACGATGCCCGCCGTCATCAGCATGCCGTTGGCCTTCAGCAGCTTCTTGGGGAATACAGTCATACCCAGCAGCAGCCCGGCCACCAAAAAGAGTAGAATGAATAAGAATGAAAAAGACAAAGAAAACCTCCGTATGTAGGCCGGGCGCGTCAGCAGAAGCGTCGGCCCTTAATGCAGCCGCCCGGGAGCGGCTTTGCGGGCTGCCGCCAAACAGCACGCAGCCCGCAAAAAGTTGTTGCAAATTTTAACGATAGCGGGACAATATGGGCATCGTCCCCTCCTAATCAGAACCTGATAAACGTCAGCCTATTTGAGGAACGCCTCAAAGGCTTTGTATGTCATATAAACGTCTGCTTTGGACACCACCTCGAAGGGAGAGTGCATCGAAAGCACCGGTACGCCCACATCCACCACGTCCACATCCAGCGCGGCGATATATTTGGCTACCGTGCCGCCGCCGCCGGCGTCCACCTTGCCCAGCTCGCCGGTTTGCCAGATAATCTGCGCGTCGTCCAGCAGGCGGCGCACCCAGCTCATATACTCGGCGGTGGCTTCGCTGGTGCCGTATTTGCCGCCCGAGCCGGTGTACTTGGTGACCACCACACCGTAGTTCAGATAGGAGGTGTTGCGCTTTTCGTTGACGTCTGCAAAGGTGGGGTCAAAGGCGCAGTTGACGTCGGCCGAGAGGCAGCGGGAGTTGCGCAGCACCCGCCGCGCCGAAACGCCGCAGCCTTCGGCAAGGTCTGCGATGAAGTACTTTAAGAAGCTGGAGTTCAGGCCGGTGTTGCCGTCAGAGCCGGTTTCCTCTTTGTCGGCCAGCACGGTGACGGTGGTGTGGGCGGGGGCCGCCACATACAGCTCTGCCATCAGCGAGGTGTAGGCGCAAACCCGGTCGTCGTGGCCGTAGGCCCCTACCATTGAGCGGTCAAGCCCCACGTCCTTGGCTTTGTGGGCGGGCACTGCGGTGAGGTCGGCCGAAAGCAGGTCGGCCTCGATGATGCCGTACTTGTCATGCAGCAGCTTGGCGATGGCCAGCTTCACCTTCTCGCTGGCTTTGTCGTCCTTGAAGGGGCGGCAGCCGATGAGGATGTTGAGTTCTTCGCCCTTGAGGCCCTCGCTGAGGGGGCGTTTCATCTGCTCCCGGGCCAGATGGGGCAGCAGGTCGGTAATAGTGAATACCGGGTCGCCCTCGTCCTCGCCGATGCAGACCTTGATGGTGCTGCCGTCCTTTTTGGCAATTACCCCGTGCAGGGCAAGGGGCATGGCCGACCACTGGTACTTTTTGATGCCGCCGTAATAGTGGGTCTTAAAGTAGGCCAGCTGGGCTTCTTCATAGAGGGGGCGGGGCTTGAAATCCAGCCGGGGGCTGTCGATGTGGCTGGCCACAATATGCACCCCCTGCTCGATGGGCTGGGTGCCGATGGTGGAAAGGATGATGGCCTTGCCCCGGTTGTTTTGATACACCTTATCGCCCGCGCTGTAGCGGCGTCCCGGCTCAAACTCGGTGTAACCGCGGCCTTTTGCCATCTCTATTACCTTTTCAACCGCTTCGCGCTCGGTTTTGGCGCCGTCGAGAAAGCTTTTGTAGTGCTCGCAAAAGGCATAAGCCTGTTCTATCTGCTGGTCGCTCATGGTGATGCCGCTGTTTTCCGGCTTCAAAATCAGTTGCTCCTGCAACTGCTCGCCGGGGGTCTTATTGGTGTCTGCCATAATTTAGAACCTCCCTTTTATTACAAATACAGGCCGATTTACCATCGCCGGTGTTGGGGGTCTGCAAAAACCCGAAAGGTCAGGGCTTGCAAGCGGGCCTCATAGCTGCCGGCGGTAAAGCTTTTTATAAATATCGGCCGTTTTTTTCACTTTATCCACATAAAACTGCGTGTCGCTGTAAGGAATTAGCCGCAGTGTGCTGCCGTCGTCGGAATATTTGCTGTTGGCAAGCCATTTTTTCACATTGCCCCACCCCGCGTGATAGGCGCAGAGGGCGGTTTCCACCGAGCCGAACTCCTCAAGCAGCAGCGACAGGGTGTAGCTGCCGTAGCGGATGTTGGTTTCGGGGTCGAACATGCTGTCGTATTCCATCTCCTGCGGGTCGCCCGCCCGGTAGCGGGCCCACTCAAAGGTTTCCTCCATCAGCTGCATCAGGCCCCTTGCCCCCACCCGGGAAACCGCCTGCGGGTTAAAGCGGCTTTCGGTGTAGATAACGCCGTAAACCAGCTCGGGGGGCAGGTCATACTGCCTGCTGTACTGCTGCACATAGCTGTGGTACCGGTCGGGGTATACCGCGCGGTAGTAGGTGCTGATGCCAAAATGCACCAGCAGCCAGGCCCCCGCCAGCGCTGCCGCCACAAACAGTGCGGCGCCAAGCTTTTTCAGTACCGAGGAAACCACCCCTTTCGCAAAGGCCAATGCGTCTTGCCAAAGCCTTTTATAGAAAATACCCCCAGGGCTTGTTTAAAAATAGAGGAGGCGAAGTATTTTTCGCAAGCGGCAGGCGGCTGCAAGGCAAAAACTGCAGGAATACTGGTTGTATTCCGAGGATTTTTAACGCAGCAGACGTCGCCGTTTGTAGAAAAAGACAAGTCTCTGATTTTTTAAAAGCCCCTAGTCGTGCTGGGCCTTGTTCAGCTCTGCCAGCACCTCCAGCACCCGCAGCCGAAGCGAGGTCAGGTCGCCGGAGTTTTCGATGACATAGTCTGCCCGTTTGGTGTAGTATTCATCCCCATGCTGGCTGTCGATGCGCGCTTGCGCCTCGGCACGGGTCAGGCCGTCGCGCTGCACGATGCGGGTGGCGCGAAGCTGGGGGTCGGCAATGACCACAACCACCTTGTCGCAAAGCTTGTCGGTGCGGCTCTCAAACAGAGTGGGGGCGTCCAGCACAATGGTGGATTTTCCCTCCTGCTGCAGCTTGGTAATCTGGTTTTTAATCTCGCCCACAATATAAGGAAAGGTAATATCGTTGAGGCGGCGGAGCTTTTCGCGGTCGCCAAAGACGATGGAGGCCAGCTTTTTGCGGTTGAGGGTGCCGTCGGCGTTGAGGATGGAGATTGAAAACTCCAGCGCCAGATCGGTGAGACAGGCGGTGCCATTGGATACCACCTGTCTTGCCACCTTGTCGGCGTCGATGCTCACCACGCCCGGCTCGCGGACAAACAGGTTGCTGACAGTGCTTTTTCCGGCCCCTGTCTGGCCGGTCAGTCCTATTATCATATTATTTATTCCATCCATTCATGCAGTGATTGCGCCAAACAGTCAAAAGCGGCAAAGGCCTGCGCTGGTTCGCACCTGCCCCTACAGACTGTGCAGGTTGTTTGTTTTGCTCTTTGTTTATTATGTGCGCCCGGCAGCCGATTATGGTGCGGGGCCGGGGCGCTGTTTTTAAAGATAAATTTCGCGGAAGGCCGCCGCACGCAGCAGCCGGTTGTACACCGCGAGGCCGATGCCCTCGGGCCGGGGGGCGCGGGCATAAACCGTTTCGGCCCCCTGCTCATCCAGACGGCGCAGAGCGTCGAACAACTGCCGCGCCTGTTCTTCCGGGGCGTTTTCGCCCCCATAGGTGATGCAGGGCGGGGCGATGGCACGGCTCCGGGCGTCCTCGTCAAAGCAGAGTGCAAAGACCCCCGGGGCCGCCTGCCGGTTGACATAGGCCGCGAAAGCCTCGGCGCTGCCGTGGAGGATGGTCAGTTGGGCGGCGGGGGCGTAGTGTTTATACTTCATCCCCGGCGAGGCGGCCGTATCCCCCGCCGCCAGCGCCGCGGTGACGCTGGGGTGCAGCTCTACCCTGCCCAAAGCCTCTCGCAGCTGCAGCACCGTGACCCCGCCCGGACGCAGCAGCACCGGTATAGGCCCGGTGAGCGAAAGCACGGTGGATTCCACCCCGACGGCGCAGTCGCCGTCGGCCACAATGGCGTCCACCCTGCCCTGCATATCGGCGATGCAGTGGCGGGCCGAGGTGGGGCTGGGGCTGCCGGAGCGGTTGGCCGACGGTGCGGCCAAGGGCAGGCCCGACCGGCGGATGATTTCAAGGGCGGTGGGGTGGCCGGGCATCCGCACCGCCACCGTATCCAGCCCGCCCGAGGTGATATCCGGCACCTGCCCGCTCTTGGGTAGCACCAGCGTCAGCGGGCCGGGCCAAAAGGCCTCTGCAAGGGCCTTCGCGCTTTCGGGGAGCCGGCGCACCAGCGGGGCCAGCATCTCCCGGTCGGCGATGTGTACAATCAGGGGGTTATCGCCGGGGCGGCCCTTGGCGGCAAAGATGCCCGCCACCGCCGCCGGGTCAAGGGCGTTGGCCGCAAGGCCGTAGACCGTTTCGGTGGGGATAATGACCAGCCGCCCCTGCCGCAGCAGCCGGGCGGCCTCGGCGGCAGCCTGCTGCCGGTCTGCCAGTGCGTCTAAAATCTGTGTTTTTATCTCCATGGCAACCTGCCCTATTCCTCCGACTGCGACTTGAGCTTCTCGGCCTGATCAAAGGTGGTAAGGGAGTCAAACAGCTCGTCGAGGTCGCCGTTCATGATGGCGTCCAGCTTATAAAGGGTGAGGCCGATGCGGTGATCGGTCATCCGGCCCTGTGGGAAGTTGTAGGTGCGGATGCGCTCGGAGCGGGCGCCGGTGCCCACCTGCAGCTTGCGCTGCGAGGCTATCTCGGCGTTCTGCGCCTCGAGAGCCCGCTCATACAGCCTTGCCCGCAGGATTTTCATGGCCTTATCCCGGTTTTTATGCTGGCTGCGTTCGTCCTGACATTCCACCACCGTGCCGGTGGGCAGGTGGGTGATGCGAATGGCGGATTCGGTCTTGTTGACATGCTGGCCCCCCGCGCCGCCCGCGCGGTAGGTATCCACCTGCAGGTCGCCGGGGTTGATTTCAAACTCCACCTCTTCGGCTTCGGGCAGCACCGCTACCGTCACGGTGGAGGTGTGTATCCGGCCCGAGGCCTCGGTTTCGGGCACGCGCTGCACCCGGTGCACCCCGCTTTCAAACTTCAGGCGGGAGTATGCGCCGTCGCCCTCGATGGAAAAGCTGACCTCTTTAAAGCCCCCCAGCTCGGTTTCGTTGGCGTTGAGTAGCTCGGCCTTCCAGCGGTGGGCCTCGGCGTACATCGAGTACATCCGGTAAAGGGAGCCCGCGAAAAGCGAGGCTTCCTCGCCGCCCGCGCCGCCCCGGATTTCAATGATAACGTTCTTGTCGTCGTTGGGGTCGCGGGGCAGCAGCAAAATCTTCAGCTCCTCGCCGCACCGCTCGATGGCCGCCTTGCTCTCCTCCAGCTGTTCCTCCACAATCTGGCGAAAGTCGCGGTCGAGGCCGCCCTCGTCCAGCAGGCCTCTGGCTTCGTCCAGCGCCTCCTTGGCGGCGGCGTATTCCCGGTATTTTTCCACGATGGGGGTCAGGTTTTTATGCTCCTTCATCAGCGAGCGGTATTTTTCAAGGTCGCTGACCACACCCGGGTCGGTGAGCAGGGTGTTAATCTCCTCGTAGCGCTGGTCTGCCCATTTCAGTTTATCAAACATATCTGTTACCGTCCTCTTGCGGCGTTACCGGGCGGGCCTGCCAGATGGCTGCGCGCCCGTTTGCCGCCTGTTGCTTTCAAAATCAGGGGTTTTGCGGTTCACCCTCGCGGATGATTTTCTTGATGTTTTTTTCTACCTTCAGGCGGGGCACCATCACCTCGCGGCTGCACTGGGTGCACCGAATTCTAAAATCCATGCCCGAGCGGGTTACCAAAAAACGGTCGTTGCCACAGGGATGCTGCTTTTTCATCAGCAGGATATCGCCAACCCGAACATCCATGATAAAGGCCATTCCTTTCACTTTCGTTTCGGCACAAGCAGACCATGAAAAGGAATGGCCTGCTGTGCATCAATCCGCGGTTCCCGCCACAGGCGGGGAGCGATTGGCACATAACGGTTTCGCGTGACTTTTCACGCCAAACCTCCGCCATTTTTTGTCTGAAGCAGCCGCCTGCCCGCAAAGGGCGGGGTATCTGCCCAGTAGCTGTTATTATAACAGAATTTACATAATAATATCAACTTTTACCGGGTGTATTTACCGCCGCATAACGGAAAAATAATATCCAGCGCAAGCTTTGGGGCCGGTCTGCCCAAAAACAGCCGGACTCCCAGAAAAACGCGGGATAAAGGGGCAAAAACGGCAGGTGGCGCTTGGGGCGGAAAAGGACGCTGAAACGCCGGGCGGGTCGGCAACCGCCGCCCACAGCGGGAACCACGGCCCCGGCACAGGGCAAACGCTCCTTACCGCGGCTGCTTTGTGCCCCAACCGAAGCGAAAGGAATGATTGTTAAAATGTCAGAAACCGTCATCGGTATCTTTTCAAACCATGAGGAAGCCCACCGGGCGGCAGACCTGATGCGCAGGCTGCCCGACCCCGGCGTAAAGGTAAAAATCAGTCAGCGCAGGGCAAGGCAAAACCCCGGTAGCGGCTACGGCCCGGTGGCCTACCATGCGGGGCCTGTTTCTATGATGTCTATCAGCCCCGAGGTAGGGGTGCTGCCGGGGTTATCGGGCGGCAACCGCCAGCAGCAGCCGGGGCAGGCCTCCACCGCCGTCGAGGTGAGCTGTGACGCTGCGCTGGCCCAAACAGTGGCGGCCCAGCTGCGCGCGGCGGGGGCGGTGCAGGTGCGGGTATAAACTTACAATGAGCAAAAAGGCAGGGGCAGGCGGCGCTGCAGGCCCATAAGCCCAAATATAATGTAAAACCATCGTTCTCAGATAATCTTAAGGGCGTTTCTGAAAATGGAAAGCAGGGGGGAAGTTCGCTGAAAGCAGGTGGCTGCGAGGCAAAAAGCACAGGAATACCCTTTGCATTCCACGTGTTTTTAATGCAGCAGACGCTGTTTTCAGTAGAATTTGCCAAGAGTTTGGAGTTTTCAAAAATCCCTTAGTATTTTAACGCCTTCTCGGGAATATAGATGATAACGGCTGGCAAAGGCGAATTTTATAAAAACCGCCTTTACCGCCCATGCAGGCCCCGCAGCCCGGGCCTGGTGGGGGGCGGCCCATGTCGAAAGAGGAGGCTACATAAATGCAACATTATAAGCCCGAGGGCTCGCTGATTACAACTGCGGAAAATCAGGCTGCACTGAAATCGGCCGCCACCCTGCAGGAGGCCTTTGCCCAAGGCAAAATCTTAGAGGGGCGGGCCGTCATCTGCGACTTTGACCACAATCTGGTGGTGGATTTGGGCTGCACCCGTGGCATTATCCCCCGGGAGGAGGGCGCCTTGGGCATCAAGGACGGCACCACCCGGGATATCGCCATTATCTCGCGGGTGAACAAGCCGGTCTGTTTTAAGATTATCGAGATGGGGCGGACAGCCGACGGCAGCATCCGGCCAATCCTTTCGCGCAGCGCGGTACAGCAGCTATGCTATGACGAATATATCTCCAAGCTGGCCCCCGGCGATATTATCGACGGGCGCATCACCCATCTGGAGCCCTTCGGCTGCTTTGTGGATATCGGCTGCGGCATCCCGTCGCTCATCCCCATCGACGCCATCTCCATCTCCCGCATCTCGCACCCCTCCGACCGCTTTAAGCCGGGGCAGACCATCAAGGCGGTGGTGCGGGGCCGGGACGACGCGGGGCGGATATCCCTTTCGCATAAGGAGCTGTTGGGCAACTGGGAGGAAAACGCGGCCCTCTTTAACGCCGGAGAAACGGTGGCGGGGGTTGTGCGCTCGGTGGAGGATTACGGCATCTTTGTGGAGCTGACCCCCAATCTGGCGGGGCTTGCCGAGCCCTGCGCCGGGGTATCCCCCGGCCAGCACGCCAGCGTTTATATCAAAAGCCTGATACCCGAAAAGATGAAGGTGAAGCTCATTGTGGTGGACGCCTTTGACGCCCAGTACCAAACCACCCCGCTGCACTACTTTATAAACACGGGGCGGCTCGACCGCTGGCGCTACTCCCCCGCCTGCTCCGACCGGGTGATAGAGACGGTGTTTAACCTCCATACATAGGCCCTTCGCCAAAGGGCGGAACCAAAATAGTAATAAAATGTGCCTCAGGCAACCGAAATGGTTACTAGAGGCACATTTTTTTGACAGATAGAGGCCGTTTGCCCATTAGCCGGGCGAAACCTCGCCGTAGGGCAGGCGGTTTTCGGCGCTCAGCTTAATCCACTCGTCAAGGGCCGATTTGCTGAAGCGGACGACGCCGTCCATGATGTAATAGGGGATGCCCCTGCCGTCCACCAGATGGGAGTATTCCACCAGACTATCCAACGCCCGGCGCTCGATGCCCAGATAGGCGGCCGCCTCGTCGGCGGTGAGGATATCGCTGCTGACAGCGCCCCGGCTGCTTTCGGTCTGCACCGGGGGCGGGGGTGCTGTGACCTTTGCGGCTAAAATCGCCCCGCTGATTTGCAGGCTGCCGAATACAATGGCGGCGCAAAGGGCCAGCAGCGCGGCGCTTAAAAGGGTGGTTTGCTTCATTGTGTTTCTCCTCTCAGGGGTTTGCGGGGGAGCGTTACTCCCCGCCGTACAGCACAGGCACCAGCACCATGCCCCATTTTTCCAGCAGGTAGTAGACCTCGTCGGGCGCTACCGCGACGCCCGCACGTGCGCCACCGTCGGTAAAGGCCGACACCATGGGGCCGCTCCACTGCCAGAAGGTGCTTTGCAGCCAGTTTTTGATAAAGGCCTCCCCTGCGTCACGGGGGAAGAGCACCGCCAGATAAGGCTCCTGTGCCTGCGCCATGGCGCCGATGACGGCGGTGGCGTCGTTGAGGACGGAACCATCCGCCCCCACCTGCAGGGCGGCGGTGTTGTAGTAGTAGGCATCGCTGCTGTCGCTGCGGGGCAGCGGGTAGCCATAATACTGCCCCTCCCCGTTGGAAATGCCCACAATGTGGTCGGCGGCAATCATGGTATCGCTCATATTAAGGTAGTAGTAGCCGGACATCCCCAGCTCCTCAAAGACCTCGGCGTCGTTCCATGTGGGGTCTACATGGTAGTAATGCTCCCCGATTTTCACCAGATTCCACTGGTGGGGCTGATTCTCGCTCTCGCCCAAAACCAGCAGGCACTCGATGCCCATCTGGGTCAGCAGGTATTGCAGCGCCTCCGAGTAGCCCTCGCAGACCGCCACCCCTTCGAGGAACACCCCGTAGCATGAAAAGGCGTGGGAATCCTCTGCAATTTGCTCCCCGGCCGTAAAGGCGCCGGCGGCATCGTGGTCATAGCGGGTGGCCGACACAACATAGTCGTGGGCCAGCTTTTCCTTTTGCAGCGGGTCGGCGTCTGCCGGGATGCTTTTCAGCACCTCTGAAACCCGCCGGTTCAGCTCGGCCCGCTGGGCGTAGATGCGCTCGCGGTCGGCGGTGGCGGTGCGCTGGTAGTCGCCGTCAATGGCGTCGGCCACCTGCCCATCGTAGTAGTGCAGGATGATGACCACCGGATGCTCGGCGTCGTTGGAAAAGTAGCGGTACTGGTAATATTTGCTGAGGTAAAAGAACTGGGGGTTATCCAGCACCATGTGCTGAAACACCCGGTTGAGATCGGCATGGGTCAGGGGGATATCCTCGATGCTGATAAAGTTGCGGCATTCCTCGATGGCCTGGGTTAGGCGGTCGTAGACCACCCGCTCCTGCTCGCCCAGCAGCCGGTAGCCGTAATAGGCGCTGCGGGGCAGCGGGGTGTGGGCCGACGCCACGGCGGGGGGCTGGGGGGCTGGGGTTTCCTCCGGCAGCGAAAAGCCCTTGCGCCCAAGGGCCTCGCCCACCCCGGCAAAGCCCAGCGCGCCGCCAAGGTTCAGCTCGGTTTTGGCGTTGCCGCGGTTGCTGTAGCGCAGCAGGGTATCGGTCACTGTTTTTTCCAGCTCGGCAAGCGCCGCGCACCCCGAAAGCAGCAGCGCCGCCAATATTGCAGCCAAAAGTTTTTTCATCCCGGTTACCTCTATACATATGGCGGCTGTAAAAACAGCCGTTTGCCGTAATATTTTGCCCCTTGGCCCGCCGCTGCCCAGGCAAACAACAGGCTTCTGTCTTTTATGCTATCATATTTTTGCCCCGCGCGCCAGAGCAGCCGGAAAAAGCCCGGCTGCCGTAAGGGGCAATACCGTACAATTCTAAGTATTCTGGCGTACCGGCGGATTTTTCGTCAGATAAAACAAAAATCGCAGGGAATACTGGGTGTATTCGCGAGGATTTTTGTAAGAGATTACGGAAAATCCGCAAGCGGCAGGGTGCTTAAGGCGGCAGCCGTGAATTGTGCGGTGTTGCCTTAGGGCTTTCCCCCGCTTTCACCGCCGCAAAAGGGGATACTGCTTGACAACGATGCACAAAATACAGTTTAATGGAAATGATAGGAACAAAGGCGGAAACGCCCCGCAGAGGGAGAAACAATGGTAAAAAAGACGACAAAACAGTATGATAACGAAAGCATTTCCTCGCTGAAGGGGGCCGACCGGGTCCGCAGACGGCCGGGGGTTATTTTTGGTTCGGACGGCATCGAGGGCTGCCAGCATTCGGTGTTTGAGATACTCTCAAACTCGATTGACGAAGCCCGGGAAGGCCACGGCAATAAAATTATTGTCACCGTCTACGCCGACCATTCGGTGGAGGTGGAGGACTTTGGCCGCGGTATTCCCATGGATTATAACCCCAAGGAGCAGCGCAACAACTGGGAGCTGGTATTCTGTGAGCTGTACGCCGGGGGCAAATACAACAACCTCGAGGGCGAAAGCTACGAATATTCGCTGGGGCTCAACGGCCTCGGCCTCTGTGCCACCCAGTATGCCGCCGAGTATATGGACGTAGAGGTATACCGCGACGGACACCGCTACAACATCGGCTTTAAAAAGGGCGAGCCGGACGGCCAGGGGCTGCACAAGGAGCCGGTGACCCGCAAAAAGACCGGCACCAAAATCCGCTGGAGGCCCGACCTCGAGGTCTTTACCGATATCGCCATACCCCACGAGCATTTCAGGGACGTCATCAAGCGGCAGTCGGTGGTCAACGCCGGGCTGGAGTTTGTGCTGCGGCTGCAAACCGCCGGCGGCTTTGAGGAGGAAACCTTCCTCTACCAGCGGGGCATTGTGGATTATCTGGCCGAGCTTGCCGGGGAGGACGCACTGACCCCGGTGCAGCACTGGCAGGCCGAGCGGGTGGGCCGCGACCGGGAGGACAAGCCCGACTACAAGGTGCGCCTTGCGGTGGCCCTTTGTTTTTCCAACAAGGTGAGCCGCACCGAATATTACCACAACTCCAGCTTTTTGGAATACGGCGGCTCGCCCGAGCGGGCGGTGAAGGTCGCCACCGTTTCGCAGATAGACGCCTACCTCAAGCAGGGGGGCAAATACCTGAAAAACGAAAGCAAGATTACCTTTCAGGATGTGGCCGACTGTCTGGTGCTGGTTTCCTCCAGCTTTTCGACCCACACCTCCTATGAAAACCAGACCAAAAAGAGCATCACCAACAAGTTTATCTACGAGGCGATGACCGACTTCCTCAAGCACCAGATGGAGGTTTACATCCTTGAAAACCCCGACGACGCCGCACGGGTGGCCGAGCAGGTGCTGGTAAACAAGCGCAGCCGCGAAAACGCCGAAAAAACCCGCCTGAACCTGAAAAAGAAGCTGGCGGGCAGCATCGATATCTCCAACCGGGTGCAGAAGTTTGTGGACTGCCGCACCAAGGATGTTTTGCGCCGCGAGCTGTATATCGTGGAGGGAGATTCGGCTCTGGGCTCCTGCAAGCTGGGGCGCGACGCCGAGTTTCAGGCGATTATCCCGGTGCGGGGCAAGATACTCAACTGCCTCAAGGCCGATTATGACAAGATATTCAAAAACGACATCATCACCGACATCGTCAAGGTGTTGGGCTGCGGGGTGGAGGTACGCTCCAAGGCCAACAAGGAGCTGAGCTCCTTTGATTTGGAGGGACTGCGCTGGAACAAGGTGGTCATCTGTACCGACGCCGACGTGGACGGCTTTCAGATACGCACCCTGATACTCACCATGATTTACCGCCTGATGCCCACCCTCATCGAGGAAGGGTATGTGTATATCGCCGAGTCGCCCCTGTATGAAATCACCGCCCGCGAGCAGACCTACTTCGCCTACTCCGACGCCGAGAAGGCGAAAATCTGCCAGCAGCTTGGGGATAAAAAATACACGCTGCAGCGCTCCAAGGGGTTAGGCGAAAACGAGCCCGAGATGATGTGGCTGACCACCATGAACCCCGAAACCCGCAGGCTGATTAAGGTGGCCCCCAGCGAGGCGCAGGCCACTGCCGAAACCTTCGACCTGCTGCTGGGCGATAACCTTGCCGGGCGCAAGGATTTCATTGCCGCCAACGGCGGACGCTATCTGGCAATGGCCGATATCTCATAAGAAGAGCGGCAAAAAACCGGGCTTGTGCGGCAGCCGGTGCGGATTAACGTTAAAGTTTGCCCCACCTGCCGCCGAGTTTTAAGGTAAGGGGTCAGGTTCTCCCCGTTCCTGCCGCACAACCGGTGGTTTTTAAAGAGGGTGTCACAGAATTGACACCCTTCACAAGC
>JAEWWW010000120.1 GCA_023396215.1 Bacillota bacterium
GAGGTAGACCGCCAACTGATACTCGACCGGGGCGCCAACAAAAAGAGCTATTACCAGATTGTGAAGCAGCGTATTGAAAAAGAAACGGCCGATAAGGTTCTGGCCTTTATCAGCGAGCATAAAATCAAGGGAGTCAACCTTGAGGAGGACACCAAGCGGTACTACCCCTACGGCGATTTTGCCGCCCAGCTTCTGGGCTTCACCGGCAGCGACAATCAGGGGGCATACGGGCTTGAGGCCTACTATGACAGCGTTTTAAGCGGCACCCCGGGGCGGGTGGTTTCCATCAAAAATGCCAAGGGCACCGACTTGAACATGCGTTATCAGGAGATGTACGAGGCGCAGGACGGCAACAGCCTGGTGCTGACCATCGACGAGGTGATACAGCACTACCTTGAAAAGCACCTTGAAACGGCGGTCATCGAGCACGACATCAAAAACCGCGCGGTGGGCATCGTGATGGACGTCACCAACGGCGAGATTTTGGCCATGGCCACCGAGCCGGATTTTGACCCCAACGAGCCCCTTGTGCTGGGCGACCCGGTGGCGCAGCAGGCGCTGTCGCAGTTTACCCCCGACAGTGAGGAGTATAAAAAATTTTTGGGTCAGGCGCAGTTTGACCAGTGGCGCAACAAGGCTATCAGCGACCCCTACGAGCCGGGCTCGGTCTACAAGGTAATAACGGTATCCACCGCCCTTGAAACCAAGTCGGTCAGCCTGAGCAGCAGCTTTTTCTGCCCCGGCTACCACATCGTCAGCGGGGTGCGCATCGGCTGCTGGAGGCCCTCTCCCGGCCACGGCTCGCAAAACCTGACCGAAGCGATACAAAACAGCTGCAACCCGGCATTTATGATGATAGGCTCCCGCATCGGCGGTGAAAATACCTACGAGTTCTTCGAGCGCTTTGGGCTCAGCTCGCCCACCGGCATCGACCTGCCCGGCGAGGCCGACAACAAGAGCCTTATTCAAACCAAGGCCAACCTGACCAAGCCCGGCGGGGTGGAGCTTGCCAGTACCTCCTTTGGGCAGAGCTTCAAGATATCGCCCATTCAGCTTATCAGCGCCATCGGCGCGGCGGTCAACGGTGGGGTGCTCTACCAGCCCTACGTGGTCAAACAGGTGCTGGACCCCGACGGCAACGTGGTATCCACCACCCAGCCGGTGGCCAAACGTCAGGTCATCTCAAAAGAAACCTCGGCGCTGGTGGCCCAACTGATGGAGTCGGTGGTAAAAGACGGCTCGGGCCGCAACGCCAACATCCCCGGCTACCGCATCGGCGGCAAGACCGGTACCTCTCAGAAGCTGGACGTGGAACGGCTCACCGGCAGAAAGGAGCATATCCTTTCCTTCATAGGCATCGCCCCGGCAGACGACCCCAAGATTGCGGTGCTGGTGCTGCTGGATACCCCCGCGCAGAGCTCCTTCGGCTCGGTTATCGCGGCCCCGGTAGTGGGCGCGGTGATGTCCGAGGTGCTGCCCTACATAGGCATCGAGCCAAAGTACACACAGGAAGAGCTTGAAAAGCTGGATATTGAGGTACCCAATCTCACCGGCAAGCTGCCCCACGACGCTCAGGGCGAGCTGACCCAACGCGGCCTTAAGGCGCGCATCGTGGGCAAGGGCGGCAGCGTGCTGCGGCAGATACCCGCGGGGCTGCAGATGATACCCCGCGGCGGCACCGTCATTCTCTACACCGACGACGAGTCGATGAACACCCGCGTGGTGGTGCCCGATGTGGTGGGCATGACCGGCCAGCGGGCCAACCAGACCATTCTCAACGCGGGGCTGAATATCCGCCTAAATGGCGTGGATATCAAGCTTGCGGGGGCCACGGCGATGCGCCAAAACCCCGAGGCCGGCACCGAGGTGGAGCAGGGCACCATCGTTACGGTAGACTTTATCGACACCAAGCAGGAGGGGTAAGGACTGCCTAAGGGCAGCACAGCCATCCGGCGGGCGGTTTGCCTGCCGCCCACACCACACCCAGGGGGCAGCCTCTCAAAACTTGATAAGGACAGTACGACATTCGACAGCCCACACGGTATTATGCCATAAACATTGAGGTATACTATCTAAGTTGGGCTGTCGGATTTTAGGACGGGGCCGAAAACGGGCCGGAGGCTTTCGGGCTTTCAGGCCGCTTCGGCAGGGGCCGTTTGCGCCCCTGTACGACAGTCTTACAGCGCGCTTAGGGGGAAGAGACAGATGAAGCTTTACAAGCTGCTGGCAGGGGTAGAATATTCCCCGGCGGTGATTGACAGAGAAATCAAAAGTATATCCACCAATTCGCGGCAGATGCAGGAGGGCGACCTCTTTGTCTGCATCAGGGGCGAAAAAAGCGACGGACACGACTACGCCGCCGACGCCCTTAAGCGGGGGGCCGCGGCCATTGTGGCCGAGCGCGACCTCGGCCTTGACAACCAGATACTGGTATCCTCCTCCCGGATAGCCTACGGCAGGCTGTGCGCCAACTTTTTTGGCAGCCCGGCCCAGAAGCTCAAGCTCATCGGGGTCACCGGCACCAACGGCAAGACCACCGTTTCCAGCCTGATTAAGTATGTGCTGACCGCCACCGGGCATAAGGCGGGGCTGATTGGCACCATCCAGAACGAGATAGGGGATATGGTCATCCCCGCAAAATACACCACCCCCGACCCCTTCATCCTGCAAAGCATGCTGGCACGGATGGTGGAGGCGGGCTGCGAATACGCGGTGATGGAGGTTTCCTCCCACGGGCTGGACCAGCACCGGCTGGAGGGCTGCCGCTTTGACACCGGCATCTTCACCAACCTGACCCAGGACCATCTGGATTACCACAAAACTATGGAGAACTACTATCAGGCCAAAAAGAAGCTTTTTGATATTTCGGATAAGGCGGTTATCAATCTGGACGACGCCACCGGCAGGCGGCTGCTTGCCGAGATAGCCTGCCCCGCCACCACCTTCTCGGTGGAGGACGACAGCGCCGATTACACCGCCCGCAGCATCACCCCGTCGGCCCACGGCAGCACCTTTGCGCTGGTGGGCAAGGGGGTTATCGCCCGCATCAGGCTGAAGATGCCGGGGGCGTTTTCGGTTTCCAACGCCATGGCTGCCGCCGCCTGCTGTCTGGGGCTGGGGCTTGAGCTGGGCGCGGTGGCCGACGCTTTGAGCAGCTGCCCCGGCGTGGTGGGCAGGGCAGAGGTCATCGCCATGCAGGACGGCGTGCTGATTATCCGCGACTACGCCCACACCCCCGACGGCCTCGAGAAAATCATCACCGCCCTGCGGGAGTTCGCCACCGGGCGGGTGGTCACCCTCTTCGGCTGCGCCGGCAACCGGGACGCCACCAAGCGCCCCAAGATGGCCGCTGCCGCCGCCAGTCTTTCCGACTTCTGCATCCTCACCTCCGACAACCCCCGCAGCGAGGACGCCGACAAGATTATCGCCGACGCGCTGCCCGGCTTCGAGGGCTACAAGACCCCATATATTACCATCACCGACCGTTACCAGGCCATCAGGTGGGCATTGGAAAACAGCAGGCAAAATGATATACTCTTACTGGCCGGTAAGGGGCACGAGGATTATCAGGTGCTGGCCGACGAAACCATTTACTTTGACGAGAAGGTTTTGGTCACCCAGCTTTTGGCCGAGCGGCAAGGCTGAACCGCCGCTGGTATCATATAATGGCACTCGTAAAAAGCAGCAAGAAAATTCCCCTCCTGGGAGGGGTGGCAGGCAAAGCCTGATGGGGTGGTTCCCCCGCGCCCGCGGCAAAACGCGGGCAGGCGAGGGGAGCGTGCTTCCCCGCCCCCTTACCGACAGACAAAAATAACGCGAAGCCGCCCGCGGCACACAGCGGCTTCGCACCAAAGGAGGCGCAGAGCCAATGGAAGCGCTCTCTCTTAAGGAGATAGCCGCCTGCCTGGGCGCGCAGCTTGATACCGACCTTATGATAACCGAAATCTGTACCGACTCACGCAAGGCAGCCCCCGGCGTGCTGTTTGTGGCGCTGGCAGGCAAACGCTTTGATGGGCACGACTACGTGGCGGCAGCCCTGAACAAGGGGGCCGCCTGTGCTGTCATACACCGCCCGGTGGATATCCCCGGAGCCCCCACCATCACGGTGGCCGATACCCAGAAGGCGCTGCTTGCCATCGCGGCCCTCTACCGCAGCAAGCTGAGCCTCAGGCTGGTGGGGGTCACCGGCAGCGTGGGCAAAACCACCACCAAGGATATGATTGCCCGGGTGGTTTCGGCCCGGTACAAGACCCACAAAACCCAGGGCAACGAGAACAACGAAATCGGCGTGCCACACACCGTCTTTGCGCTGGATAGCAGCCATGAGGCCGCCGTGCTGGAGCTGGGCATGACCCAGCTTGGCGAGATAGAGGAGCTGGCCCTTGCGGTGCGCCCCGACATCGGGGTGATTACCAACATCGGCGTTTCCCACATGGAAAGCCTCGGCTCCCGCGAAAATATCCTAAGGGCCAAGCTGGAGCTGCGGGCGGGGCTTGCCGACGGCGCGCCGCTGCTGCTCTGCGGCGACAACGACCTGCTCTCCACCGTGAAGGACAGCCGCCTTAACCTCATTTTTTACGGCATAGAGAACCCCCGCTGCGCCATCCGCGCCAGCGGTATCACCGAAGAAAACGGTACAACGCATTTTACCCTGCACCACGCGGGCCAAAGCTACCCGGTGCTGCTGCCCTGTGTGGGGCGGCACAACGTGCTCAACGCGCTGGCCGGCTACGGGGTGGGCGTCCTGCTGGGCATCGCCCCAGAGGCCTGCGTAGAGGCGCTGGCGGGCTACCAGCCCTCCGGTATGCGCCAGCGGGTGGTGCAAAGCCCCAAGGGCTTCACCGTGGTGGAGGACTGCTACAACGCCAGCCCCGACTCGATGCGGGCGGCGCTGGCCACCCTGCGGGATTACCCACGCACCGGCCGCAGGATAGCCGTGCTTTCGGATATGCTGGAGCTGGGCAGTATCTCTGACCAGAGCCACCGTCAGGTGGGGCTGGCGGCGGCGGCTTCGGCCGACCTGCTGCTGACCTGGGGGCCGCAGGCGGCGCTGATACACAGCGCGGCGGCCGAGGCAGGCATGGGGGCGTCGGCCCGCCACTATCAGGAAAAAGAGGAGCTTGCACAGGCGCTGATCGGTCTGGTGCGCCCGGGGGACGTGGTTTGGTTCAAGGGCAGCCGGGGCATGCGGCTGGAGGAAATCATCGGCAGGCTTTACGGAGCATAACGGGGAGTGTAAGGATTAATGAACGGTTCATGGATGGTTACAACGGCGCTGGTTGCCTTTGCGGTGACCGCCCTTTCGGGCATCTGGCTGGTGCCCTATCTGCGCAAGCTCAAATATGGGCAGACAATTCTCGACATCGGGCCGGCGTGGCACAAAAAGAAGCAGGGCACCCCCACCATGGGCGGGGTGATGTTCATTCTGGGTGTTACCGCCGCGGTGGTGGTGGGCTACTTTTCAATGACCACCAACAACGCCCACCAGCCCCAGCCCGACGGCGGGGTTATCGCGGTGCGGCTGCTCTGCGGCATGGGCATGGCCCTCACCTTCGGCCTCATCGGCTTTTTTGACGACTACCTCAAGGTGGTGCGGCGGCAAAACCTGGGGCTCACCGCCCGGCAAAAGCTGCTGATGCAGCTGGCCACCGCCACCGTTTACATCGCCGCCATGCACCTGTGGGGCGGCCTTTCCACCATCGTCGACGTCCCCTTCTGGGGGCAAATACAACTGGGCGGGCTTTACTACCCCTTCGCGGTGCTGATTATTGTCACCGGTACCGTCAACGCGGTCAACCTCACCGACGGCGTGGACGGCCTCGCCGCCTCGGTCACCTTTGTGGCCGCCATGGCCTTTATGGTCATCGCCTCGGTGCTTAAGCTGTGGGCCATGAGCCTGCTGGCCACCGCCCTCGCTGCAGGCTGCATAGGCTTTCTTGTGTGGAACTTTCACCCCGCCAAGGTGTTTATGGGCGATACCGGCTCGCTGTTTTTAGGGGGCGTGCTGGTTGCTTTGGCATTTGGCATGGGTTTACCCATATTTTTGGCACCAATCGGCATAATATATATCATTGAGGCAGCCTCGGTGATGATACAGGTGGCTTACTTCAAGGCCACCGGGGGCAAGCGCATCTTCAAAATGACCCCCATCCACCACCACTACGAGATGTCGGGCTACAGTGAAACCAAAATTGTGGCGCTGTTTTCCTTCATCACCGCCGTGGGGTCTGCCGTGGCCATCGCGGCCGCGCTGCGGCTGTAGGGCTTCTCCCGCAAGGCTGGGCGCTTTGCGCGGGAAGCAGCAAAGAGATTTAGGCATGTCCCAAGGGTTGTGTGCCCTTGAAGCAGCCTTGCATTAAGGGAGTGGTTCAGGCTGAACAGGCGCGAGAAACCCCAGAAGACCCCTAAAAAACCGATACGGGCCGAGCGGGGCGCCATCGACCTCACCTTTTTGGTTTTGGTGATGGTGCTGCTCACCTTTGGTCTGGTGATGATGTTTTCAGCCAGCTACGCCTACGCGTTCTTTTATATGGATAACAGCTTCTACTTCATCAGCCGCCAGTTGATATTTGCGGTGATGGGCGTTGCTGTGATGATTATCCTCGCCAACATCGACTATCATATCTTCCGCCCCTTTGCGTGGCCGCTGATGGGGGTCACGGTGGCGCTGCTGGTGGTGGTGCTCTTTATGCCCGAGCAAAAAGGGGTGCGCCGCTGGATTAACCTTGGCTTTACCACCTTCCAGCCCTCCGAGATTGCCAAGTTCGCGCTGGTTATCCTCTTTGCCCATCTCATATCGGTCAACTACAGCAAGATGAAAAGCTTCCGCCACGGCATCGCCCCCTTCATTGGGGTGCTGGCGGTGCTGGTGGCGCTGCTGATGCTGGAGCCCCATCTTTCGGGCACGGTGCTCATCTGCCTGATAGGGGCCATCATGATGTTTGTGGGCGGCGCCAACCTGAAGTGGTTCGCCCTCGCCGGCGCGGTGGGGGTAGCGGGGCTGGTGGTGCTGGCCTCTATCCCGCAGGTCATCGCCTATGCCCACACCCGGTTCGACTACTGGCTCGACCCCTTTTCCGACCCGCAGGGCTTCGGCTTTCAGACGCTGCAATCGCTCTACGCCATCGGCTCGGGCGGGCTTCTGGGGGCGGGTATCGGCCAGTCGCGGCAAAAGTACCTCTACCTGCCCGAGCCGCAGAACGACTTTGTGTTCGCCATCGTCTGCGAAGAGCTGGGCTTTGTGGGGGCGGTGCTCATCATCATCCTCTTCGCGCTGCTCATCTGGCGCGGGTTTGTCATCGCGGCCAAGGCCCGCGACCGGTTTGGCGCCATGATAGCGGTGGGGCTGACGGCACAGGTGGGGATGCAAACCATCCTCAACATCGCGGTGGTTACCAACACCATACCAAATACCGGCATCAGTATGCCGTTTTTCTCATCGGGAGGCACGGCGCTGCTGATGCTGCTGGCCCAGATGGGGGTTATCCTTTCCATCTCACGGCAGACCACGCTGGAAAAAGAATAGCGCCCGGTTTTCCCCCGGGGAGGGCGCGGGAGGTCTGACAGATTTTAGCGGGAGGTCAATAGTAACCATGAAGATTTTATTTGCCTGCGGCGGTACGGCGGGGCATATCAACCCGGCCCTTGCGGTGGCCGACACCCTGCGCAAGCGCCACCCCGGCGTCGAGATAAAGTTTGCCGGCAACCCCAACGGGATGGAAGCCCGGCTGGTGCCTGCCGCGGGCTACGACTTTCTGCCCATTGAAATTTTGGGCATCCAGCGCCGCCTGAACTGGCGCAACATCAAGTACAATCTGCGCTCGCTCTACCTGCTCAGCCTCGCCACCGGCCGCGCCAAAAAGATTATCGGCGGCTTTGGGCCCGACGTGGTGGTGGGCACGGGGGGGTATGTCAGCGGGCCGGTGCTGCGCACCGCCCACAGGCTGGGGGTAAAAACCCTCACCCACGAGCAGAACGCCTTCCCCGGCGTCACCACAAGGCTGTTGGCCGCCACTGCCGATAAGGTGCTGCTGGCGGTGCCGGAGGCCGAAGCCCGGCTGCCCGAGGGCCGCGAATACATCGTCACCGGCAACCCCATTCGGGAAGCAATTCTCTTTGCCGACCGCGCAGAGGCCCGCCGGGCTCTGGGGGTGGGCGACCGGGTCTGCATCCTCTCCTTCGGGGGCAGCCTGGGGGCGGCAAGGCTCAACGAGGCGGTGGCCGACGTCATCGCCTGGCACAGCAAAAGCGGCGAGGCGCCGGTGCACCACATTCACGCCACCGGCAGCTACGGGGTGGAGGACATGCCCCGCCTGCTGGAGCAAAAGGGCGCAAACTACAAAAATAACCCCCATATCGACATCCGGGAATACATAAACGACATGCCCCGCTGCCTTGCGGCCGCCGATCTGGTCATCGGCCGCGCGGGGGCCATCACCCTAAGCGAGCTGCAGGCCGCCGGGCGGGCGTCTATCCTGATACCGTCGCCCAACGTGGCCGAAAACCACCAATACCACAACGCCATGGTGCTGGCCAACAGGGACGCGGCCGTGGTCATTGAGGAAAGCAGGCTCACCGGCCCGCTGCTGGTGCAGACGGTCAAAGAGCTTGCCGAAAACCCCGCCCGGCTGGCCGCCCTCGGGGCCAACGCCCAGCGTATGGCCATTGTGGACGCTGCCGAGCGCATCTGCCGGCAGATAGAGCTGCTGCTTTCCTGAGAGAAAGCACCCCCCTGCACCGGGCGCGCCGCGCCCGCCCGCCTGTCTTTCACCAGTGCCAGACCGGCAGCATAATATACTTTTGCAAGGGTATTTCACCGCAGGCTCTTTTGCTGCGGCTAAAGACTCTACCCTCGAAAGGGAAGGGAAAGTATATGGCACTTTACTTGGTAGAAGGCAAACACAGGCTGCAGGGGAAAATCAAGATGCATGGAGCAAAAAATTCGGCTTTGCCCATCCTAGCCGCTGCACTGATGAGCGGACAGAATGTGATACATAACTGCCCACAACTCACCGATGTGGAGGCCGCCAGAAACATCCTGCATTATCTTGGCTGTTCCACTACCAGAGAAAACGACAGCATTATTATTGATTATAAGGGCTCGGGGGATTTTCATATCCCAGACCGCCTCATGAGCGAGATGCGCTCCTCCATTGTGTTTTTGGGGGCGGTGGTGAGCCGTTTTGGCCGTGCGGTGGTTTCGATGCCGGGCGGCTGCGAGCTGGGCCCACGCCCCATTGATATGCACCTCGCCTCGCTGCGGCGGCTGGGGGTGGATATCCGTGAGGAGCATGGCCAGCTGGATTGCCGCATCAGGGACCGTCTGCGGGGGGCAAAAATCACCCTGCCGTTCCCCAGTGTGGGCGCTACCGAAAACATCATGCTGGCAGCCTGCATGGCCGATGGTGTTACCGAGATCCACAACCCCGCCCGCGAGCCGGAGATTGTTGACCTTGCAAACTACCTGCGGTGCTGCGGCGCGAAGATAGAAATTGCCCCCGATGCAACAGTTTACATCGAAGGTGTCGATAAATTAAATGGATGCGAATATTCGGTCATACCCGACCGCATCGCAACCGCAACCTACCTGTGCTGCGCCGCCATCACAGGCGGTGAGATTATCCTCACCGATACCCGCCCCGACCACCTTGCGGCGGTGATGCCGGTCTTTGAGGAAGCGGGCTGCACCCTGCAGATCAGCGACGGCCAGATACGGCTTAAAGCCCCCGAGCGGCTAAACCGGATAAAGACGGTCAGGACGATGCCCTACCCGGGTTTTTCCACCGACGCGCAGTCGCCGGTAATGTCGATGGCTACCGTCGCCAACGGTACCTCGGTCTTTATCGAAAACATCTTTGAAAGCCGATATAAACAGGTGGATGAGCTGGCGAAGATGGGCGCAAAAATTAAGGTGGAGGGCCGCGTAGCGGTGGTAGAAGGGGTTCCAAGGCTGCAAAGCGCCCCCATGCGCTGTACCGACCTGAGGGGCGGGGCGTCGCTGGTGGTTTCGGCGCTGGCTGCCGAAGGTACCAGCGAAATCAGTGAAATCAAACACATCAGCCGGGGGTACGACAGCTTTGAGGAAAACCTCACCGCATTAGGTGCAAAAATAGTAAGGAAATAAAAAGCATGGCCAACAGAAACCACAACCAAAGACGGCAGAAGCCCGCGGCGCAAAGGCCAAAAGCGGGCCGTGCCGCTGCGGATTTTGCCGGGCGGCGGCAAGAGCACCCGGGCAAGGCCGCCCGGGCGGCGCACCCCCGCCGCAGAAGACGCCGCCGCGGCAATATGATTTTGTATTATCTGCTGCTGCTTGTGGTTATGATATCGGTGGCGGTCACCCTTTCGCTGACGGTGTTTTTTGGTATCGAGCAGGTTACCGTCACCGGCGCCGACCGGTACCCGCAGCAAGACCTGGTGCAAGCCACCGGGGTTGCCTTGGGGGACAACCTCTTCCGCATCGATAAGCAGCAGATTATCCAAAACCTGATTAAGTTCCCCTACATCGAGGAGGTCAGGGTCAGCAGGGCCTACCCTCCGGCGGTAGTAGCTCAGGTGGTACAGGCCCAGCCGGTGGCGGCGGTCAAAACAGGGGAGAGCTGCCTGCTGCTCAGCGATAAGGGGCGCATCCTTGAAACCGGGCTGGCCGAGCCGCCCGAAGGGGTTTTGGCGGTGACAGGCTTTGCCGTGGCGGGCCTCCCCGGCGAATTCGTGCCGCAGGAGCATCAGGAAAACCTGATGATGATACGCTACCTGCTCAAGGCGATAGAGGAGACCGGCTTTGAGGGCGTTCGGGAGCTTGACCTTTCGGACAGGCTGAACATGAAGGTCAACTACGAGGACCGCATCCAGTTGGAGCTGGGCAGCGAGGGCGAGCTGGATTACAAGCTGCGCTTTGCCCAGAGCGTCATCGAACAGCAGCTGGAGCCCGACTTTGAGGGGATTGTGGATGTTTCTGACCCCGGCAAAGCGTGGACAAGGCATACCGGCGCCGACCGGCTGTTTGAGTGGAATTTGAATATATAGGCGGGGTGGGTTTGTTTGGAAAAATAATTACCAACATCTTGTATATTTGTAAAAACAAACCTAAAACGGCTTCAATATATTGTATGAAAATATAATTAAGGCGGCAATGCATATTGATTTACCCAGGTAAATCTGGTAAATTATTATATATGCAGGCACTGGCCTGAAAAAACAGGGGGAAAAGACCAAATGCTCATGAATATCGATTTGGACAGCGATTTTGAAAAAGTTGTCTCCATAAAAGTTATGGGCGTTGGCGGCGGGGGAGGAAACGCTGTCAACCGCATGATTGCCTCCGGAATGAAGAGCGTGGAGTTTATTTCGGTCAACACCGACCGGCAGGCGCTCAAATTTTCTCAGGCTACCTACAAAATACATATAGGGGACAAGCTCACCCGCGGCAAGGGCGCGGGCGGCGACCCTTCCAAAGGCCAAAAGGCTGCCGAAGAAAACAGAGATGAGATTGCGGCGGCCCTTAACGGCACCGATATGGTGTTTATCACCGCGGGCATGGGGGGTGGCACCGGCACCGGCGCTGCGCCGATTATCGCCCAAATTGCCCATGAGATGGGCATCCTCACCATCGGTGTGGTGACCAAGCCCTTCGAGTTTGAGGGCAAACGCAGGATGGAGCAGGCCGACATGGGCATCACCGCCCTGCGCGAGCATGTAGATGCCCTGCTGGTGATTCCCAACGACCGGCTGCAATACATCTCGCAGGAGAGAATCACCCTCTTCAACGCCTTTACGGCGGCTGACGATGTGCTGCGCCAGGCGGTGCAGAGCATCTCCGACCTGATTAACATCCCCGGCGTGGTCAACCTCGACTTTGCCGACGTTACCACCATCATGAAGGGCGCGGGTTACGCCCACATGGGCATGGGCCGTGCCTCCGGCAAGGATAAAGCCGAAAAAGCGGCGCAGGCCGCCATCTCCTCTCCGCTGCTTGAAACCTCTATCAACGGCGCAAGAGGCGTTATCGTCAACTTCATCACCTCGCCCAACGTCGACCTTTCCGACATCAACCTTGCTTCCCGCATGATACACGACGCCGCCCATGAGGATGTAAACCTCATCTGGGGCGTCGCCTTCGACGAAAATGTGGACGACGAGATTCAGATTACGGTCATCGCCACCAACTTTGACCACGCCAGCGGCTACAGCATCCCCAGCTACCGGGCCAAGGAGCCCGAGGAGGAGACCGAGGACCTCCCCGGCACCGGCCATGAGGAGGAAGACGAGGGCTTCATCGACATCCTCTCGATTTTTAACAACCGGTAACAGCCCGGGGGCTTTTGGATAACGCCCGCTGTTTTTTGCAACTCAATCGATTTTAAGGGACTGGTGCAGCCGCACCAGTCCCTTTCAGCATGCCAAAAAGCAGGTATATAAAATATATCGCGCAGGCGGATATGCGCCGTTCGTCGGAGCAAGCTGCGATAAGGTACAATAAATTGCGCAAATTGCAAAGGGTATAAAAAGAGACAGAGTTTGCAGTCTTTGATAGAATGAAGTTACGACACGACATTCTGAAAGGAGACAGCAAACTATGTCCGAAAAAAT
>JAEWWW010000123.1 GCA_023396215.1 Bacillota bacterium
GCTTTTGTCGGCGCGCGAGATGTACGGCTACGAGCTTATCAGCGCGCTTAACCAGAAGAGCCGCTTTTTCGAGCTGAAGGAGGGCACCCTTTACCCCATCCTCTACCGGCTGGAGGACGACGGCCTGATGGAAACAAGGTGGGAGCAGGAGGCCCGGGGGGTGCCCAAAAAGTACTATTGCATCACCGAAAAAGGGCGGCAGACGCTGCAATCGGCCTCGGATGTCTGGCTTGCTTTTTCAGCCGAGGTGGAAAAAATATTGAAAGCTTGAGGTGCGGCATGATGAATAAAAAGCAATATCTCAGAGAAATCACCGACCGGGCATGCCTGCCCTACTCCTACCGAAAAAAGGTAACCGCCGACCTGGGGGCGGAATTTGACGCCCTCTATGCCACCCATGGCGACGTGGGGGAGGTCATCCGGCGGATGGGCGAGCCGGACGAGGTAGCCGCCGCCCTCTATGAAAGCTTTGCAAGCTCGGGGCAAGACCAGCGCCCCTTTGTGGAGTACCGCTCCAAGGCGCAGCTTTGGGGCATGCCCCTCGTCCACATTGTGAAGGGCAGGCGGCAGCCGATGATCAGAACCGAGTTTTACAGCAACCGCTACCGCGCGGTGCCCACCGCCAAGGGGATTATCGCCATCGGCAGGCGGGCCAAAGGGGTGGTGGCCATCGGCAACATCGCCTGCGGGGTTTTGTCGATGGGCAACATCTCGGTGGGGCTGCTGACAATATCCAACCTGGGGGTGGGCCTTGTCGCGCTGGGCAACCTTGCGGTGGCGCTGTTTGCGGCGCTGGGCAACCTTGCGGTGGGTACTTTTGCCATTGGCAACGGGGCGGCGGGCTACTGCGCGGCCGGCAACGCTGCGGCGGGGCAGTATGCTCTGGGCCATACCGCCCAAGGGGCGGTGGCGCTGTCGGTGGAATCCTTTGACCAGACCCAGCTGATTCAGGGCTTTATCCAAAGCGTCCCCCAGCAGCTTCAGGGCTTTTTCAGGCTGGCGGTTTGGCTGGTAGACCACCCGCTGTGGCTGGTGGTGCCGGCAGCCGCGCTGCTGGTGGCGGCGGCAGTGGCGGGCGTTATCATCGCCAACAGGATGGAAACCAAGGGTTAAAATTAAAACACCTTATAATAAGAGCGTGGCAAGCATCTGCTTGCCACGCTCAATCTGTCTGAAAGGTGATATCGCGCCGCCCCCAAATAGTCTCGCCCGCCTAAAGCAGCAACAACAGGGTGCCTGAGACCACCAGCAGCATCCCCCAAAAGGCCCTTTTGGAGAGCCGCTCCTTTAAAAACATCCGGGAAAAAGCGATGGCCACCACCATGCTCAGCTTATCAATCGGCACCACCACGCTGGCGGGGCCATCCTGCAGGGCGCGGTAGTAGCACAGCCACGAAAGCCCGGTGGCAAGCCCCGAGAGCAGCAGAAAGAGCCAGCTTTTTTTATCGATGGCCCCGATGAGGGTGTGCTTTTTCTGGGCAAAAACAATGCCCCATGCCATCGCCAGCACCACCGCGGTGCGGATAGCAGTCCCCAGATTAGACTCTATCCCCTGTATGCCCACCTTGCCCAGTATCGAGGTCAGGGCGGCGCACACCGCCGAAAGCACCGCATAAAACAGCCAGCTTCTGCCGCCTTCCACAACCTTTGTGGAGGCGGTTTTTTGAATCATCAGGTAGGTGCCCGCCGCCAGCAGCAAAACGCCCAGCCCTGTCCAGAGGGTGAGGGGCTCGCTCAAAAACACAAAGGCCAGCAGGATGGTCAAAATGGTGCTGCTTTTATCGATGGGAACGACCTTGTTCACATCGGCCAGCTGCAGCGCCTTAAAATAGCAGAGCCACGAGGCCCCGGTGGCCCCGCCCGAAAGCACCAGAAAAACAAGGCTGCGGGCCGAGATAGCGCCGATGGTGTGCTGCGACCCGACGATAAACACCATCAGCCAAGCAAATGCCAGCACCACCGCCGTGCGCAGCGCCGTCGCCAGGCTGGAGTCGGTATTTTTAATCCCGGTTTTGGCCAGAATAGCGGTCATCCCCGCAAAAACGGCCGAGCCAAACGCGTATAAAATCCAGATAACAGGTTCCTCCCCGCCGGTATAATCTGCTTTGTTAAATTATACGCACACCCGCCGCGGTTGGCAACCGCCGACCGGGCAGAAACCCCGAAGAAGGGCGGCGTGCCGCTCCACCAATATCCAGCAGGGTGAATTTTTACCACCTCTGCCGACCAAACTATAATACTGTTCTGCGGTGCAGGCAGCGCATGTTCTGGTTTGTCATACAAGGGTTGCCGCCGCACCGGGCTGCGCGCACGAACCGCAGGGCGGCATCTGCATGGGCTGCGCCTGCTGCCGTGCCTTGGGCGCGGCGGCCTTATATAAAAAGCAATTAAGCCATCTAAGCGGCGGAATATGGGGAGGACATATGCTGGAAAAAGAGAAGCGGTGCGCGCTGGTTACGCCGGAGCAGGTCAGCGATATCTACAACCGCAGGGGCGCGTCGGGCACAACCGGCAAAATGAGAGCCGCCATCCGTGGGCAGCTTTCCGCCCTGCGTCAAAAATATATG
Organism: Bacillota bacterium; assembly: GCA_023396215.1. Taxonomy (GTDB): domain Bacteria; phylum Bacillota; class Clostridia; order Oscillospirales; family Ruminococcaceae; genus Heteroruminococcus. Next base: position 2,568 of record JAEWWW010000123.1, read on the forward strand.
GAATGGGACGGCGAAAAGGAGCGCGCCCCCGCCCAGCAGTGGCTCTGCGACAACTTTTATGTGCTGGAGCGGGAAAGCCGCCAAAGCATCAAGGAGCTGGCCCACTGGCGGAGCTACCCCCGGCAGGGCGAGCTGTGGACCATCTTTCACCTCTGCCGCGGGGTGTTTGGCACCGGCGAATACGAGCTTTGCGACCAAAACCTGCTCACCATCATCGACACCCTCAACCAAAAGCGGGAGGTCACGGTGGGGCAGTTCGACTTTTTTGCCCTCGCCGTCAAGGCGGCGCTGCTGGGGCTGAGCTACCGCGCCTGCCTTGAAACCGAGGAGAAAGAGCAGGCCGCCCGGATGATGGAGCGTTCGGTGGTGGGGCTTTCGACCATTTTCTCGGTGGATTTTGAGGCGATGGTACAGAGCCGCAGCAGCGTTGAAGCGATACTGGCGGGCGACCCGGCGGGGGTTTACCCCCGCATGACCGAAGAAAGCCGCCGCCAATACCGGGCGGTGGTGGCCCGTCTCGCCCTGCGCCGCGGCAAAAGCGAGCGCCAGCTTGCCGAAGAGGCCATCCAAAGCAGCCTCGCGGCCGAGGGCCGGCGGCAGCGCCATGTGGGCTACCACCTGCTGGAGGATTACCGCAGAACCATCGGCCGCCAGCAGCGGGGCGGCGCGGCGCTGGCGATGGGGGCGGTGCTGCCCCTTTTCGCCGCCGGCCTGCTTTGGTATTACACCCGCAGCCTGCTGCTGCTCTTCCCCGGCTACCTGCTGCTCTTTGAGGCGCTGCGCCCGCTGGTACACCGGGCGGCGCTGGCAGGGGTGGGGGTGGATATCATCCCCCGCCTTGAGCTGGGCGAAAAAGATTACCCCCCCACCATGGTGGTGATTTCCACCCTGCTGCCCAAGCCGGAAAAGGCCCCCGCCCTGAAAAAACGGCTGGAGCAGCTCTACTTTTCCAACGGGGGAGAGGAGCTCTACTTCTGCGTTCTGGCCGATTATAAGGAATCCGCCTTCCCCGAAAACCCCGAGGACGCCTCGCAGGCCCGGGCGGTGGTGCGGGTGATACAGGAGCTCAACCGCAGCTACGGCAATCGGTTCATGCTCTTTCTGCGCAAGCGCAGCTACAGCAAAACACAGGAGCGCTACACCGGCTGGGAGCGCAAGCGGGGGGCCATTACCCAGCTTACGGCCTTTATCCGGGGCGAGGAAAGCGGCCTGCACCTCTTTGAGGGGGACCGCCCCTCGGCGCGCTCGGTGAAATATATCATCGCGCTGGACGCCGACACCAACATGACCTTTGAGAGCGCCCGGCGGCTGATTTCGGCGGCCGAGCACCCCATGAACCGCCCGGTCATCGACCGTGAACGGGGCATTGTGACGGCGGGCTACGGCATACTGGCCCCCCGCATGGGGGTGGAGCTTGAAAGCGCCCGGGCCACCGCCTTTGCCCGGGTCATGTGCGGCAGCGGCGGCGTGACCGCCTACGACACCGGCGCGCAGGATATCTATCAGGATTTGTTCAACGAGGGCATCTTCGCGGGCAAGGGCCTGCTGGATGTGGAGGCCTTTCACACCCTGCTGGGTGACCGCTTTCCCGAAAACTGCATCCTCAGCCACGATATTTTGGAGGGGGCCTACCTGCGCACCGCCTTTGTTTCGGATATCGAGATGACCGACGCGACCCCCGCCGCCCCCACCGGCTGGCTGGCCCGCCTGCACCGCTGGGTGCGAGGCGACTGGCAGAACCTGCGCTTTCTCGGGGGCAGCTTCAAGGTGGAGGGGGAGCGCCGCCCCAACCCTATCAGCCCCCTTGCCCGCTACATGCTGGCCGATAACCTGCGCCGCAGCCTCACCCCGCCGCTGGCGCTGCTGGCCATCATGCTGGCGCCGCTGCTGCCCCGCACCCCGGCTATGGCGCTGCTGCTCTGCGCCCTGCTTTCGGTGGTCACCCCGCCGCTGCTGGGGGCGGTGCAGGCGGTCTTTTCGGGCGGGATGTTTGGGCTTTCCCGCAAATATTTTGTCAAAACCCAGCCCATGTTTTTTGAAAGCATGGGGCAGGCGCTGTTTGCGCTGCTGATGCTGCCCGGGCAGGCGGTCATCTGTGGAGACGCTATCCTGCGGGCGCTGTGGCGCAGCGGGGTCAGCCGCAAAAACCTGCTGGAGTGGACCACCGCCGCCCAGAGCGAGGGCGGCCCCATGGGCTTTGGCGCCACCCTTGCCCGCTACTGGTTTTCAGAGCTGCTGGGGGTGCTGCTGGCCGCCTTGGCGCCATACCCGGCGCTGCGGGTGCTGGGGGCGTTTTTCGCCGTTACCGGGGTGGTGTTTTACTACGCCTCCCGCCCCATGACCGCACCCGGCCGCAGCCTGACCGGGCAGCAGCGGGAGCGCCTGCTTTCCTACTGCGCCGCCATGTGGCAGTATTTTGAGGATTACGCCGACGCCGCCAACCACTACCTGCCCCCCGATAACATCCAGCAGTCGCCGGTGTACCGGGTGGCCAACCGCACCAGCCCCACCAATATCGGGCTGATGCTGCTTTCGGCGCTCGCCGCCCGCGACTGCAATTTCATCGACACCCACGCCCTTTGCGACCGGGTGGAGCGCACCCTGAACACGCTGGAGCGGATGAAAAAGTTCAGGGGCAACCTTTACAACTGGTATGACACCGCCACCCTTGCTCTGCTGGAGCCCGCCTTTGTTTCCTCGGTGGACAGCGGCAACTTTATCTGCTGCCTGGTGACGCTGCGGCAGGGGCTGCTGCAGCTTTCGCGGGAGGAACGCCGCATCCCCGACCTTTGTGCACGGCTGGATAACCTGATAAAAGCCACCGACCTTGCCTTTTTCTACAGCAAGCGGCGGGGGCTGTTTACGCTGGGGTACGATGTGCAGTCCGGCAAGCTTTCGGGCTCCTACTACGATTTTCTCATGAGCGAGGCCCGCCTCACCAGCTACTACGCGCTGGCCTCGCGGCAGGTGGGGCGCAAGCACTGGGGAGCGCTGGGGCGCACCATGGCCCGCTGCGGCTCCTACGCCGGCCCGGTTTCGTGGACAGGCACCACCTTTGAATACTTTATGCCCCACCTGCTGCTGCCGGTGTACGGCGGCTCGCTGCTGGATGAATCGCTGCGCTTTTGCATCTACTGCCAGCGGCGGCGGATGCGGGGCACCGGGCTGCCCTGGGGCATTAGCGAAAGCGCCTTTTACGCCTTTGACCACAACCTGAACTACCAGTACAAGGCCCACGGGGTGCAGTATCTGGGGGTCAAGCGGGGTCTGGACCGTGAAACGGTGGTATCTCCCTACTCCTCTTTCCTGACCATCCCCTACTACCCGTCGGTTTCGCTGGGCAACCTCGCCAAACTGGAGCAGATGGGGGCCTACGGCCATTACGGCTTTTACGAAGCGGTGGATTTCACCAAGGAGCGTACCGGCGGGCAGGGTCAGGCGGTGGTGCGCAGTTATATGGCCCACCACATCGGCATGAGTATGGTTTCGGCCGCCAATGCCCTCTTTGACGGGGTGATGCAGCGGCGGTTTATGAGCGACCACTACATGGGCTCCGCCGATGAGTTTTTGCAGGAAAAGCTGAATAAGGATACGGTGGTCTTTGACCATCTGGCGGTCGGGGGGGAACGCAACATCAGGCCGATTAGTCAAACAACCGAAGAGTACAAGGACATTACGCCCCTTGCGCCACGGGCGGGGCTGCTTTCAAACGGGGCGCTGACCCAGCTTGTGACCGATGCCGGGGTGGGCTTCTTAAGCTTTGGCGGCACCGACCTCACCCGCCGCAGCGCCGACCCCCTCACCGACCCGCAGGGCATCTTTGCCATCCTCTCCACCAGTAAGGGGGTCTTTTCGCTCACCCCGGCCCCCTTTTACGACAAGGGGGTGCAGTACAGCGCCAAGTTTTCCACCGGGGGCGTCGCCCACTACGCCAAGGCCTGTAGGCTGGATTGCGGGCTGCGCTCCACCCTGCACCCCGCCATACCCTGCCAGCAACTGGAGCTGGTGGTGAGCAACACCACCAAGCGCAGCCTGCGGGCCGACCTGCTCTTTTACCTGGAACCCACCCTCACCGCCCTGCAAGATTTTGAAGCCCACCCCGCCTTTGCCAAGCTGTTTGTCACCGGCAGCTACGACCGGCCCAGCCGAACACTCTCCTTCATCCGCCGCAGCCGCGACCTGAGCGAAAGCACCTGCCTGACGGTGGGCTTTGCAGGCGAGCACGAGTTTCAGTACCAGCTTGACCGCGACCGGCTGCTGACCGCCCCCGGCGGCCTTACCGGCCTGCGCGATTTTGCCCGCCTGCCCTTCGACGGCGGCGCGGCCTGCCCCGACGCTGTCTGCGCCCTGCGGCTGCGGCTGGCGCTGCCCGCAAACGGGCAGGAGAAGGTGGTGCTGCTGCTCTCGGCCGCCAAAAGCCGCAGCGAGGGCATCGACAACATCATCACCCTGCGTCGCGGCGGCATTCTGGAGCCGAAAAACGCCGCTCCCTCGCCGCTGATTAACAACACCATGCAGGGGCGGCTGGGGCTGAGCATGCTGGATAAACTGGTCTGGGGCGGGCGATTGACCCCCCGGCAGGCCCGGCTGCTGGCCCAAAACACCGGCGGGCAGTCGGCCCTGTGGCGTTTTGGTATCTCGGGCGACCTGCCCATCGTTGCGCTGGAGTACACCCCCGGCTTTGATACCCAGCGGCTGGAGGGCTATATCCGCCTGCTGCAACTGCTGCGCCCGCTGGGGCTGGGGTACGACCTCGCCATCCTCTGCCCGCGCGGGCAGGCAGAAGACCACAACACATTGGAAGAAACGCTGCGGCGCTGCGGCGGGTGGGAGCTGCGGGGCGCGCGGGGCGGGGTGCATCTCATCGACCCCGACGACCATCCACAGTGGCCGGTGGATACCCTGCTGGCGGCTGCGGTACACCACACCGACGGGCAGCAGGAGCAGCCCCGCCCGGCCTACGAGCCGGCAAAAATCCTGCCGGTAACCCCCGCAGCCCTGCCCGCACAGGGGCTGAGAATCACAGGCGGCGTATTTTTGGGGGATGCCTTTTATGTGGAGCGCGGGGGCCCGCTGCCCTGGTGCCACATATTGGCAAACTCCCAGTTCGGCACGCTGGTGTCGGATAGCGCCCTTGGGTGCAGTTGGGCCTACAACTCCCGCGAAAACCGCCTGACCCCGTGGCAGAACGACGCCGCCCGCGACAACCTCTCGGAGCGCATCCTCATCAAAACGCAGGGGCAGTTGTTCGACCCGGTGATGGGAGGCAGGGCGGTGTTTTCCTCCGCTGCCGCCCGCTACGAGGGCTGGGCCGAGGGCCTCGCCACACTGGTGGAGGTCAGCGTTTCGGCGGCGGGCTGCGCAAAGTACTGCACCCTGACCGTAACCAACCATACCGACGAGGAGCAGACGCTGGAATGCGCCTACTACCTCGAGCCGGTGCTGGGGGTGGTGCCCCGCACCTCCCGGTTTGTAAAGCGCCGCTTTGACGGCGAAACGGTGCTGTTTGAAAACCCCTACAACACCGCTGTGAGCTGCGCCATGGCCCTCACCGCCCTGCGCAGCGACAGCCTCTGCCAGCAGAACAGAGAGGAGTTCTTTATGGGCAACTGGCGGCATAACCTCACCGACGAAACCCCCGACCGGGGCACCGCGCTGATTATTCCCATGCGCCTGCCCCCCCGCCGCAGCGAAAAGGTGCGGTTCATTCTGGCGGCGGGAGCCACCCCAGAGGCGGCCCACCGCATGGCAAGGCTGGAGCCGCTGCCCCCCGCAAAGGCGCTGCGGGAGGGCGACCGCATTCTCATCGAAACCCCCGACAGCTACCTGAACCACTTTATCAACCACTTTGCCCCCCATCAGGTGGTGCAGGGGCGCATCTGGGGCCGCTGCGGCTTTTTTCAGGGGGGCGGGGCCTTCGGCTTCCGCGACCAGTTGCAGGACGCCTGCGGGGTGGCGGCCCTCCGGCCCGACCTGCTGCGGCTGCAAATTTTGCGCTGCTGCCGGGTGCAGTTCCTGGAGGGGGATGTGCTGCACTGGTGGCACAACCTGCCGGCCAGCCACGGCGGCACCTGCGGGGTGCGCACCAAGTACAGCGACGACCTGCTCTGGCTGCCCTACGCGGTGGCCCGCTACCACACCCTCACCGGGGATGGAAGCATTCTCGAGCCCCAGATTGAATATATCACCGCCCCGCCCCTCACCGAGCAGCAGCGTGAAATCTATATCACCCCCGAGGACAGCGGGGTGAAAGAGGATGTTTACGGCCACTGCCTGCGGGCCATCGAGCGGGCCTGCCGCTGGGGCGACAAGGGGCTGCCCCTCATGGGCGGCGGCGACTGGAACGACGGCTTCAACGAGGCGGCGGCACAGGGCAGGGGGCAGAGCGTCTGGCTTGCCATGTTCCTGATTATGGTGCTGGAGGGCTTCGCCCCCCTCTGCCAAAGCAGGGGCGACCATGAGCTGGCACAGGATTACCTCGACCGCGCGGCCGGACTGCGGGCGGCGGTGGACCAGCACTGCTGGGACGGCCGGTGGTATCTCCGGGCATTTTACGACAACGGCGAGCCGATGGGCTCCAAGGACAGCGACGAATGCAACATCGACCTTCTGCCCCAGAGCTTTGCGGTGCTCTGCGGCATGCCCGACCGCCACCGGGTAGAAACCGGGCTGCAAAGCGCGCTGGAGCAGCTTGTGGATGAGGATAGCGCCATCATCAAGCTGTTTTCGCCTCCCTTTGCCAACACCCGGCAGAACCCCGGCTATGTGCGGGCATACCCCCCGGGCATCCGCGAAAATGGCGGGCAGTACACCCACAGCGCTGTGTGGTTTGTGATGGCGCTACTGGAGCAGGGCAGGGTGGAGGAGGGCTACGAGCTGCTGCGGATGCTCAACCCGGCCTACCGCTGCTCCAACGAGGAGCTGGCCCTGCGCTACAAGCTGGAGCCCTATTATATGGCGGCTGATATCTACGACGGCAAGGTGGCGGGGCGCGGCGGCTGGAGCATCTACACCGGCGCGGCTGCGTGGTACTACCGCGTGGTGACCGAAAGCCTCTGCGGCATACACCGCCGGGGCGGCGAGCTGCATTTTAGCCCCCGCCTGCCCGAAGGCTGGCAGGGCTACAACCTGCAGATTTCCCTTGACGGTACGTCGGTGGCGGTACGGGTGCAGCGCGCCGAGCCGGAGGGCGCTACCGCCCTGCCGGTGGTGGTGCCGCTGGACGGGGGCAGCCACACGGTAAAAATCGAGTGCTGACCGCCCACCCCGCCCCAAAGCGGGAACGCCGAAGGAGGCGGGCCCGCGGGCCATACGCACAGACACGGCCCTCACGGGCCCCGCGCCGAGAAGGGGGATGAATAATATGGAAACCACCGAGCGGATATGCTATAATAGCTGCATGTCAGGCAGCGCCGCCGCCTCTGCCCGCGGGCTGCCGACCCGGCAGGGCAGCCGCGGTAGAAATGGCCTGCCACTGTTGCTGCTCTCCGGCCAAAGCCGCGGCAGGCAGGGGCCTTTGCCCCCGCCGCTTCGGCCCACCCCGGCGGGGCTGCTGCGCCGGAGCCTGCACCCCGCTGCAAAGCCCGGGCGGCGCCTGCCCGGTTTACACCGCCCTTTCAAAACTTTTTTGACACAGATAATAGGAGATGAACCCATGAGCTATCAGCTAAAGAGGCTGCCCATCGGGCAGGGTGTTTATTTTTCCAGCATATCCGACCCCAAGTTTAAGCACAACCGCATCTCGGTAAACTTCATCACCCCGCTGGAGGAGGCCACGGCGGCGGATAACGCCATCGTACCCTTCCTGCTGCGCAAGGGCAGCAAGAACTGCCCCGATTTCACCGCCCTTGAGCAGGAGCTTTGCCGGTTGTACGGCGCCGCGCTGGACGCCGACGTCTCAAAGTTCGGCCAGTATCAAATTCTCAGCGTTTCGGTGCAGAGCCTTGACGACCGCTTTGCGCTGGAAAAAGAGAGCCTCAGCCGCGACTGCGCCGAGCTGCTGGCCGACATCGCCTTTGATCCCAAGATATCGGGCGGCAGCTTTGACGAGCACGACTTCAAGCTGGAGCAGGCTTTTCTCATCGATACCATCGCCGCCGAAATCAACGAAAAGCGCGGCTACGCCCTGAGCAAGTGCAAGGAGTATATGTGCAAGGGCGAGGCCTCGGCTATTCGCAAATACGGCAGCATGGAATCCGCCAAAAAAATTACCGCCAAAAGCGCCGCTACCGCCTACCGCCGTCTGGCCGACAGCGCCGCCATCGAGATACTGTTTGTCGGCTCGGGCAGCCCCGACGACGCGCTGGAGATTTTCAGCGGCCTCTTTGCCGGGATGAAGCGCCCCGAAACCGACTACCAGACCTGCCCCCGCCGCGCCGGCGCCGAAACGGTGCAGGAGCACAGGGAAGAGATGGAAATCAGCCAATCCAAGCTGGTGATGGGCTTTCGCACCGGCGAGGCGCAGCCCTACGCCCACCTTGGCCCGATGCGGATGATGTCCGCCCTCTTTGGAGGCACCCCCTTCTCCCGCCTTTTTGTCAACGTGCGCGAAAAGCTCAGCCTTTGCTACTACTGCGCCGCCCGCTTTGATATCTCCAACGGCATTTTGATGGTGGACAGCGGGGTGGAGGCCCAGAACAAGCAGCGCACCCAGGAGGAGGTGCTGGCCCAGCTTGAGGTGATGAAGCGGGGCGAATTTACCGATAAGGAGCTGGAATCCACCCGCCTTGCCATCCTCAACTCGCTGCGCTCCACCGGGGATTCGCTGGGGAGCATCGAGTCGTGGTATCTGACCCAAATCCTCATGGGCAGCAGCGCGTCCCCCGCGCAGGAGGCCGAGCTGATGTCCAAAATCACCAAGGAGCAGGTGGTGGCCGCCGCCAACAAGGTTACCCTTGACACCGTCTACTTCCTCACATCCAAAGGAGGAGAAAGCCTGTGAAAACCGTTGTGAAATCTGCCCGTCTGGGCGAAAGCTATACAAAAGTTGAGCATCCCTCGGGGCTGACCCTGCTGCTCTGCCCCATGAAGGGCTTTTCCACCGCCTACGCCATGTTCGGTACCAAATACGGCTCGGTGGATACCACATTTAAAACCGACGCCGACAGCGACTTTGTCACCGTGCCCGAGGGCATCGCCCACTTTTTGGAGCACAAGCTGTTTGAAAGCGAGGACGGCGACGCCTTTACCCGCTATGCCGCCACCGGCGCTTCGGCCAACGCCTTTACCTCCTTTGACCGCACCGCCTACCTGTTTTCCTGCTCGGATAACTTTGAGCAGTCGATGGAAATCCTGCTGGATTTTGTCACCAAGCCCTATTTTACTCAGCAGACGGTAGAAAAGGAGCAGGGCATCATCGGGCAGGAGATACGCATGTATGACGACAGCCCCGACTGGCGGGTGATGTTCAACCTGCTGGGGGCCCTTTACCACAGCCACCCGGTGCGCATCGATATCGCCGGAACGGTGGAATCCATCGCCAAAATTGACGCCGACCTGCTTTACCGCTGCTACAACACCTTTTATAATCTGGGCAACATGGTGCTGGCGGTGGCGGGCAACTTCGAGGTGGATACGGTGGTGCGGCTGGCGGACAAAATCCTGAAGCCCGCCAAGCCGGTGCAGATCGAGCGCCAAAGCCCCCCCGAGCCTGAAACGGTGGCTAAGAAGCGGGTGGAGCAGCGGCTGCCGGTTTCCACCCCCATGTTCCAGTTCGGCATCAAAGGCGCCCCCGGCAACGCCAAAGACAATCTGGTAAGCCAGGTGCTGGATGAAATCCTGCTGGAAATCATCGCGGGGGAAGCCTCACCCCTTTACCGCCGCCTTTACGACCAGGGGCTGATTAACGCCACCTTTGAGTACGAGGTGATGGCTGGGCGGGATTATATCGCCAACATCTATATGGGTGAATCCCGCGACCCCGACCGGGTTGCGCAGGAGATTTGCGCAGAGATTGAGCGCATTAAGGCCGAAGGCATCGACCCCGAAGCCTTTGAGCGCTGCAAAAAGGCCAGCTACGGCCGCTATATCGGTATGTTTGCCCGGGTGGAAGCCATTGCCGGTCTGCTGATGATGGCCCATTTTTCCGGGGTGGATATGTACACCCTGCCCGACATCGTGGCAAACGCCACCATCCAGCAGTTGACTGACCGCCTGCGCGCCGATTTCAACACCGGGCACAGCGCGCTTTCGGTCATTTTGCCCACCGAAGCCCCGCCCGCAACCGCCTGACCGGGGCCGGGCGCTGCGCAATAAGCATAGGGGCATTCTGAAAACGCCAAACTCTTGGAAAGTTCTACTGAAAACAGCGTTTGCGGGGTTAAAAATACTCGGAATACATGAAGTGTTCCTGTGCTTTTTGCCTTGCACCCACCTGTTTTCAGCGAATTTTCCCTCGGTTTTCCATTTTTAGAAACGCCCTAATACAGGAGGAAAAACAATGAGCGACGTTTTAAGCTTCCCCGGTCTGGGGATAGAGCTGAATATCAACCCTGTTCTGGCCACCATCGGGTCGCTGACCATCCGGTGGTACGGCCTGATTTTTGCCGCCGCCTTTGCGGTGGCGGTGGGCTACACCCTGTGGCGGGCCAAAGACTTCGGCCTTAACAGCGACCGCATGCTGGATGTGATACTGGGGGCGTTCATCGCCGGTATGGTGGGGGCCCGCCTCTACTATGTGGTCTTTGCATGGGATATGTATAAGGACAACCCCATCAGCGCCCTTTACATATGGGAGGGCGGCATAGCTATCTACGGCGGGGTTATCGGCGCCTTTTTGGTGGGAGCGTTCCTCTGCAAGCTGCGGGGGGTCAAGCTGCTGCCCATGTTCGATTTGGGGGCCACCGCCCTGCTTCTGGCGCAGGCCATCGGCCGCTGGGGCAACTTCTTCAACATGGAGGCCTTCGGCGGCAACACCGACCTGCCCTGGGGCATGACCTCCAACACCATTGTGCGCTACCTGACCCAACAGATGGACGCGCTGGCCGCGCAGGGAATCGGCATTATCCCCAGCGCCCCGGTGCACCCCACCTTCTTATATGAATCGCTGTGGAACCTGCTGGGCTTTGCGCTGCTCGCATTTGTCCTCACCCCGCGACGCCGCTTTGACGGGCAGCTTTTCCTGACCTACCTCATCTGGTATGGCGCGGGCCGCTTTCTCATCGAGGGGCTGCGCACCGACAGCCTGATGGCCGGCAGCGTGCGGGCCTCGCAGGTGGTGGCGGTTGTCTGTGTCGCGGTGGCGGCCTATATGATGCTCCGCACCTTTCAGGCCATCAAAAAGGCGAACGACCCCGAGTACCTCAAGCTGTATGTGCTGACCGAGGAGGGTGCGGCGGCCGTTTCGGGCGCGCTCTATGCCCCCAAGACCGAAGCTGCTCCCGCCGACGAGGCCGGTGAAGCATCTGATGCTGCCGAAGAGGCAGAGGAAACAGCCCAACAGCCAGAGGATGCGGCAGAAGAGGTAGAGGCCGCAGCCGAACAGCCGGAGGAGGAAGCCGCTCCGGAAACCGTCGGGCAGGTAGAAGAAACCGCCCCGGAAGCCACCGAAACCGAGGCGCAGCCCGAGGACAGGGAGGAGCAGCAATGACCGCACAGATTATCGACGGAAAGGCTGTTTCGGCCCGGCTGCGGGTCCGGCTCAAGGAGCAGGTGGAGGAGCTGCAGGCTGTGGGCAAAACCCCCGGCCTCGCGGTGGTGATTGTGGGGGACGACCCCGCCTCCCGGGTGTATGTCAACAACAAAAAGCGGGGCTGCGCCGAGCTGGGCATCTACTCCGAGGAATACGCCCTGCCCGGTGAAACCACCCAGCAGCAGCTATTGGAGCTGGTGCAGACCCTCAACCATAAAGAGGATATCCACGGCATACTGGTGCAGCTGCCGCTGCCCCGCCACATCGACGAAAAAGCGGTGATTGAGGCCATCTCGCCCGCCAAGGATGTGGACGCCTTTCACGCCCAGAACGTGGGGCGCATCATGATTGGCGACTACCGCTTTCTGCCCTGCACCCCCGCGGGTGTGATGGAGCTGCTGGACGCTTATGAAATCCCCATTCAGGGCAAGGAGTGCGTGGTCATCGGCCGCAGCAACATCGTGGGCAAGCCCATGGCCATGCTGCTGCTGCACCGCCACGGCACCGTCACCATCTGCCACTCCCGCACCGCCAATCTGGCCGAGGTCACCCGCCGGGCCGATATTCTGGTGGCGGCGGTGGGCATCGCCGGTTTTGTCACCGCCGATATGGTGAAGCCCGGCGCGGCGGTCGTCGACGTGGGCATGAACCGCAATGCCGAAGGCAAGCTTTGCGGCGACGTTTGCTTTGACGAGGTAAGCGAGGCGGCGGGCTACATCACCCCGGTACCGGGCGGTGTGGGGCCGATGACCATCACCATGCTGCTGAAAAACACGGTGGAGGCCTGCCGGTAACCGGACTGCTCCGGCCTGCCAAACGACTGTGAAGCCAGAGGCTGCAAGGGTGCAAAAGGATGGAGGACTGGGCGGTTTTTCTGCTGTTGTTTCTTGCCCTGATTGGGGTTTGCGCTGTGCTGCAGCTTTTACTGTGCCGGTTTGTAAAACACAACATCGTAAAAGCGGCCCCGGCTGTTTTATTCGCAATCCTGTGGGTTGTTTGCCTGCTGGGGGCTTATGATATTATCGACCTGCCCCCAATCGCCCGGCTGGCGGAGGGTGGCTTCATCGCCTTCCCCGACTATGGGGTGGTTGCGCTGGCGGGGGTTCCTCTGCTGCATGGCTTTGCGCTTGGGTGGCTTTTGTATGCGGTGCTGCAAAGGAAATACAGGCAACCAAGGTGACCGTTGGCTATCTTGTGGCGGGCGCGAAATGGGGCGGTTATCTTGCTCCACCCCCGCCGGAGAAGAAAATAAAAAGAGTGGGGATTGGCCAACCGGCAAATCCCCACTCTTTTTATTTTGGTTACAGATTGGTGTAGCCCATCAGGTACTGGTCCACCTCCCGGGCTGCGGCGCGGCCCTCGGCAATGGCCCAGACCACCAGCGACTGGCCCCGGCGTATATCGCCCGCGGCAAAGAGCTTGCCCCCGTCGGCGCGGTAGCCGTTCTGCGGGGTTTTAACGTTGCTGCGGTTGTCCCGGGCAAGGCCGAGCGCGTCGGGGAGATAATCCTCGGGGCCGAGGAAACCGGCGGCGATAAGCAGAAGGTCGCAGGGCAGGGCTTTCTCAGAGCCCGGCACCTCGGTCATCACGGTGCGCCCGTCCTTTTGCTCGGGCTGCAGCGCCACCGTCACCACCGACTTGATGCTGCCCTTTTTATCGGTTACCAGTTCCTTGACGGTGGTCTGGTAGATGCGCGGGTCGGCCCCGAAAAGGGCGATGGCCTCCTCCTGACCGTAATCGGTCTTGCAGACGAAGGGCCACTGGGGCCAGGGGTTGCCTTCGGCGCGCTGGTCGGGCAGTTTGGGCATCATCTCAATCTGCACCACCGACCTGCAACCGTGGCGGATGGAGGTTCCCACGCAGTCGTTGCCGGTGTCGCCGCCGCCCACGATGACCACATGCTTGCCCTTGGCGCTGATATACCGGCCGTCGGTCAGGCCGGAATCCAGCAGGCTTTTGGTGGTGGCGGCAAGGAAATCCACCGCAAAGTGCACCCCCTTGGCCTCCCGGTTTTTAACCGAGAGGTCCCGGGGCTTTTTGGCGCCGCAGCACAGCACCACGGCGTCGTACTCGGCCAGCAGCCGCCCGGCCTTGATGTCCTTGCCCACGTCTGTGCCGGTGCGGAACTCAACGCCCTCCTCGGCCATCAGCTTAACGCGGCGGTCGATGACCTCTTTTTGAAGCTTCATATTGGGTATACCGTACATCAGCAGGCCGCCCGGCCGGTCGTCCCGTTCAAAGACGGTTACGCTGTGGCCGCGCAGGTTCAGCTGGTCGGCGGCGGCAAGCCCGGCGGGGCCCGAGCCCACCACGGCGACTTTTTTTCCGGTGCGCACCCTGGGCGGCCGGGCGGTGACGAGGCCTGCGGCATAGCCGTCCTCAATGATGCCCAGCTCGTTTTCCTTGATGGTGACTGGGTCGCCGTTAAGGCCGCAGGTGCAGGAAGCCTCGCAGGGGGCGGGGCAGACCCGCCCGGTAAATTCGGGGAAGTTATTGGTCTTGGTCAGGCGCTGCAGCGCGTGGCCGAAGCCGCCGGTATAAACCAGGTCGTTCCACTCGGGAATCAGGTTGCGCAGCGGGCAGCCCGAGGCCGCGCCGCCGCCCAGCGCCACGCCGAACTGGCAGAAGGGCACGCCGCACTCCATGCAGCGCGCGCCCTGCTCCTGCCGCTGTGGGCGGGGGAGCGGAGCATGAAACTCGTTCCAGTGCCGAATGCGGGAGAGCGGCTCCTCCGCGGAGGTCGCCTGCCGCGCGTAATCTAAAAATCCAGTGGGTTTTCCCATCTCTAGTTCCTCCCTCCGCGGGTATTCGCGTAAAATGCCTCGATGCGCGCCTGCTCCTGAGTCATGCCCTTCTCCTCAAACTGGGCGATGGAGCGCAGCATCTTGTCATAGTCATGGGGCAAAATCTTCTTAAAGTGGCCGGCGGCCTCATCCAGCCGGCTCAGGATTTCGGCGGCCTTTTGGGAGCCGGTCATGGCCGCGTGCTGGGTGAGCATGGCCCGGATTGCCTCGATGTCGTGCCGTTCGGTCACGGGGTTGAGCGAGACCATATCCTTGTTGACCCTAAGGTAGAGGGTGCTGTCCTCGTCCCAGACATAGGCCACGCCGCCCGACATCCCGGCCGCGAAATTTTTACCCGTTCTGCCCAGAACCACCACGCAGCCGCCGGTCATGTACTCGCAGCCGTGGTCGCCCACACCCTCGACGACGGCGTATGCGCCTGAGTTGCGCACGGCAAAACGTTCCCCGGCTACGCCCCGGATGAAGGCCTTGCCCGAGGTGGCGCCGTAGAGCGCCACGTTGCCGATGATGATGTTCTCCTCGGCACGGTAGCGGGCATTTTTGGGCGGGAATACCGCCAGCTTGCCGCCTGAGAGGCCCTTGCCGAAATAGTCGTTGCTGTCGCCCTCCAGCAGCAGGGTCAGGCCCTTGGGAATAAAGGCGCCGAAGGACTGGCCGCCCCCGCCCTCACAGTGGACGGTGAAAGTATCTTCAGGCAGGCTCTCGCCGTGCTGGCGGGTGATGTCCGAGCCCAGAATAGCGCCGAGGGTTCGGTCGGTGCTGGAGACCTTGACCGAGATGGATTTTTTCTCGCCCTTGGCGAGGGCCGCGCCCAGCTCCTTCAGGAAGACGCGCATATCTATGGTCTCCTCCAGCTTGAAATCGTAAACATCCGCGCTGTCGAAGTGGGTTTTGTCGGCGGTCTGGCAAGCTTGCTCCAGCATGGCGGAGAGGTCCACCGCGGCGGACTGAGCGCCTGCGGGGCGGGGGCGCATTTTCAATAGGTCGGTGCGGCCCACCAGCTCCTCGATGGTTCGGACGCCTAGTTTGGCCATATGCTCGCGCAGCTCCTCGGCGATAAAGCGCATAAAGTTCACCACATATTCGGGCCTGCCCTTAAAGCGCCCCCGCAGCTCGGGGTTCTGGGTGGCCACCCCCACGGGGCAGGTGTCCAGATGGCAGACCCGCATCATCACGCAGCCCATGGTGACGAGGGGGGCGGTTGCAAAGCCAAACTCCTCGGCGCCCAGCATACACGCGATGGCCACGTCCCGGCCGCTCATCAGCTTGCCGTCGGCCTCCACCACCACGCGGGAGCGCAGGCCGTTTTGGATAAGGGTCTGGTGGGTTTCAGCCACGCCCAGCTCCCAGGGCAGCCCCGCGTCGTGGATAGAGCTGTGGGGCGCCGCGCCGGTGCCGCCGTCAAAGCCCGAGATGAGCACAACCTGCGCCCCCGCCTTGGCAACACCCGAGGCGATGGTGCCCACCCCGGCCTCAGAGACCAGCTTTACCGAGATGCGGGCAAACCGGTTGGCATTTTTCAGGTTGTAGATGAGCTGGGCCAAATCCTCGATGGAGTAGATGTCGTGGTGGGGCGGCGGGGAGATGAGGGTCACGCCGGGGGTGGAATAGCGGGTTTTGGCAATCCATGGGTAGACCTTCTGGCCGGGCAGGTGGCCACCCTCGCCGGGCTTGGCCCCTTGGGCCATCTTAATTTGAATCTCCCGGGCGTTCACCAGATATTCGCTGGTAACGCCAAAGCGCCCGGAGGCCACCTGCTTGATGGCGGAGCACCGGTCGGAATGCAGGCGTTCGGGCAGCTCACCGCCCTCGCCGCTGTTGGACTTGCCCCCCAGCCGGTTCATGGCCAGCGCCAGACATTCGTGGGCCTCCTGAGAGATGGAGCCGTAGCTCATGGCCCCCGTCTTGAAGCGCCTGACGATGGAATCCACGCTCTCCACCTCCGAAAGGGGGAGGGGCTGGGCGGCGTACTGCATCTCAAGAAGGCCCCGCAGGGTGTGGGGCATGGTTTCGTCGTCCACATGGGCGGTGTACTGCTTAAAGAGCCGGTAATCCCCCCGTCTGGCCGCCTCCTGCAGCAGATGGATGGTGTGGGGGTTATACATATGGTCTTCCTGTCCGGCGCGGGCCTGATGCTCGCCGTGGCTGTCCAGCGTCTCGTCGGTGCCCAGACCCAGCGGGTCGAAGGCGCGGGTGTGGTTGCGGTCCACCAGTTCCTTAATCTCCTTCAGGCCGATGCCGCCGATGCGGGAGACGGTGTTGGTGAAGTAGATGTCCACCACGTTTTTGTCAATGCCCACCGCCTCGAAGATTTGGGCCGACTGATAGGACTGGATGGTGGAGATGCCCATCTTAGAGGCGATTTTCACAATGCCATGCAGAATGGCGTTGTTGTAGTCGTCCACCGCCGCGTGGAAGTCTTTATCCAGCAAATCCTCTTCGATAAGCTCGAGGATGGTCTCCTGCGCCAGATAGGGGTTGATGGCCCGCGCGCCGTAGCCCAGCAGGGTGGCGAAGTGATGAACGTCCCGTGGCTCCGCGCTTTCCAGAATGATGGAAACAGCGGTGCGCTTTTTGGTGCGCACCAGATGCTGCTCCATGGCGGAAACCGCCAGCAGCGAGGGGATGGCCGCGTGGTTTTCATCCACACCCCTGTCGGACATAATGATGATGTTGGCCCCGTTTCGGTAGGCCCGGTCGGCCGCGACAAAAAGCTGGTCCAGCGCCCGCTTCATGGGGGTGTTTTTATAGTAGAGCATCGAGATGGTTTCCACATGAAAGCCGGGCCGGTTCATATGCCGAATCTTCATCAGGTCAACAGAGGTCAGGATAGGGTTGCGTATCTGCAGAACACAGCAGTTTTCCGGCTTTTCCTCCAGCAGGTTGCCGTCGTCGCCCACATAAACGGTGGTGTCGGTGACAATCTCTTCGCGAATAGCGTCCAGAGGCGGATTGGTGACCTGAGCGAAGTGCTGTTTAAAGTAGTTGAAGAGGGGCTGGTCGTGGCTGGAGAGGACAGCCAGCGGGATATCTATGCCCATGGCGGCGGTGGGCTCGCCACCGGTTTTTGCCATGGGGAGGATACGCTTTTGAACGTCCTCGTAAGTATAGCCAAAGGCTTTTTGAAGCTTGTGCCGCTGCTCCCGGGTGCTTTTCTCCACCTTGCGGTTGGGGATGCTCAAATCCTTCAGGCGCAGCGCGTAGCGGTCGAGCCATTCGCCGTAGGGCTTGCGGGCGGCATAGCCCTCCTTGAGCTCCTGATCGTCCACCACCCGGCCCGAGATGGTGTCCACCAGCAGCATCTTGCCCGGCTCCAGCCGGGACTTTTTGACCACCCGCGCCGGGTCAAGCTCCAGCACGCCCACCTCGGAGGAGAGGATGAGCTGGTCGTCGTCGGTGACATAGTAGCGGGAGGGGCGCAGGCCGTTGCGGTCGAGCACCGCGCCGACGGTGTCGCCGTCGGAAAAAAGAATGGAGGCCGGGCCGTCCCAGGGCTCCATCAGGGTGGCGTAGTACTGGTACAGGTCGCGCTTGGGTTTGCTGATGCTCCCATCGTGGGTCCATGGCTCGGGGATGGTAATCATCACCGCCAGCGGCAGCTCCATGCCGCTCATCACCAAAAACTCCAGCGTATTATCCAGCATGGCCGAGTCTGAGCCCTCGCCGTTGACCACCGGAAACACCTTGTCGAGGTCGGCCTGCAGGGCTTTGCAGGACATGGTTTCCTCACGGGCCAGCATGCGGTCGGCATTGCCCCGGATGGTGTTGATTTCGCCGTTGTGGCAGATAAAGCGGTTGGGGTGGGCGCGCTCCCATGAGGGGTTGGTGTTGGTGGAAAAGCGGGAGTGCACGATGGCGATGGCCGACTCGTAGTCGCCACTCTGCAAATCGGGGTAGAAGCGGCGAAGCTGGCCCACCAAGAACATGCCCTTGTAGACGATGGTTCTGCTGGAGAAGGAGGGAACGTAGGAGGTGTCGTTGGACTGCTCAAAGACCCGCCGGGCCACGTAGAGCCTGCGGTCAAATTCCAGCCCCTTGGCGAGGTGGCCCGGGCGCTTTACGAAGGCCTGCTCGATGCAGGGCATCTTGTCCAGAGCCTTTTGGCCCAGAACGCCGGGCTCCACGGGTACGGTCCGCCAGCCCAAAAACTCCATACCCTCCCGCTCCACAATAAGCTCCAGCATCTTTTTGGCCTGGCTGCGCTTCAGGGCGTCCTGGGGAAAGAAAAACATGCCCACGCCGTAATCCCGCTCGCCGCCGATGGAAAAGCCCGCCTTTTTGGCGGCCTTTTGAAAGAACCTGTGGGAAACCTGCACCAGAATGCCCACGCCGTCTCCGGTTTTGCCTTCGGCGTCCTTACCGGCGCGGTGCTCCAGCTTTTCTACTATTTTTAAAGCGTCGTCGACGGTTTGATGACTTTTCACGCCCTTAATGTTAACAACGGCGCCAATGCCGCAGGCATCGTGCTCAAACGCCGGGTCGTACAGCCCCCGCTGTCGGGCGAGCTCGTTTCTCTCTTGCATGAATCAAAGCCCCTTTCGTGTGGATACCGGCGCGGCGAGGAGGTGCCAAATCTGCGCCGATGTACAAAAAAAGAACAAAGGTATCCCAGCTACAAGCCGGAACACCTTTGTTCGCAGTGTCTTATGATTATATAAATTTTTTAAAACGCTGTCAAGTTTTTTTCCGGTGGCGGGTGGGCCGCGAAAAGAAAAATCACATAAGCAGGCTTCTCCTTTATATATAATAGCAAATGCAATAAGCGGCCGAAAGGTTCCTCCGGCTTTTAAGCGGCTTGCTTCGCCATTGTTGGTCTGCCATATGAAATGATATTTCTCAGAAAACCCGGCGTTTATGCGGGTTTTGGCGGTTGTGTGTATATCGGCGGCCCTGAATGGGCCCCTTGCCCCGCCCGTAAAAGGTCCTGCGCCCCAAAGACGCCCCAATAACATGCGAGAGCGGGGGTATATCCCTTGACAAGCCTTATAGGGCTGTGCTAAAATATTTGTTGCCGCATGTTCCGGGCCAAAGTCCGTCCAAAAGACGGCGCCTAGTGCAGGGCGTGTTTGAAAACAGGAAGTAGTTCCAAGTTTTTAAGATGCCCCTAAACAGCGAGTCTGTATTGAAAGAGGAAAAGCCATGTACGCAGTTATCACAACCGGCGGTAAGCAGTACCGTGTCGAGCAGGGCGATGTAATCTACATCGAGAAGCTGGACGCTCAGGTGGACGAAACAGTGGTTTTCGACCAGGTGCTCTTCATCGGCAAAGACAAAACCAGCAAGCTGGGCAAGCCCACCATCAAGGGCGCAGCCGTTGAGGCCAAGGTGCTCAGAAACGGCAAAGCCAAAAAGGTAACCGTTTTTACCTATCGCGCCAAGAAAGGCTCCAAGCGTAAGCTGGGCCATCGCCAGCCCTACACCAAGGTGGAGATTACCGGTATTATAGAAAAAGCCCCCAAGGCTGAGAAAGCAGAGGTGGAAGCATAAATGGCACATAAAAAAGGCGTAGGTTCTACAAAAAACGGCCGCGATTCCGAGTCTAAACGACTGGGCGTCAAAAGAGCCGACGGGCAGGTCGTTCTGGCCGGCAACATTCTGGTGCGCCAGAGAGGCACCCACATCCATCCCGGCAACAATGTGGGCATCGGTTCTGACGATACCCTTTTCGCTCTGGTTGACGGTAAGGTCAAGTTTGAGAGAATGGGCAAAGACCGCAAGAAGGTTTCTGTATATCCCGCCTAATTGGGGTATAACAATAGTTACAGGAAAAATCCCGGGGTTTCCTCGGGATTTGCCATTTTAAAGGATAGGGCGGCAGGCTCAGGCCCCGCCCCCACAGCATAAGAAAGCACAGGGCTGCAGACAGCCCGCGACAAGCAACAAAGGAGCCGCCATGTTTGTAGATAAAGCGAGAATTTCCATCAAAGCCGGTAAGGGCGGGGACGGCGCCGTTTCCTTTCACCGCGAAAAATATGTGGCGGCGGGCGGGCCGGACGGCGGCGACGGCGGCCGTGGTGGCAGCGTCGTCTTTGTGGTGGATAACCATCTTTCCACCCTGCTGGATTTTAAATACCGCCGCCGCTACACGGCGCAGGACGGCGAGCCGGGCCGCAGCAAGCGCTGCAGCGGCAAAAGCGCCCCCGACCTTATCATCAAGGTGCCCCGCGGCACCGTAGTGCGCGACGCCGCTACCGGCCGCGTCATGGCCGATATGTCGGGCGACGAGCCGGTGGTGCTGGCCCGGGGCGGCCGCGGCGGCTGGGGCAACAGCCACTTTGCCACCCCCACCCGCCAGATACCCCGCTTTGCCAAGCCCGGCCTGCTGGGCGAAGGCTTCGATTTGGATCTGGAGCTCAAGCTGCTGGCCGACGTGGGTCTGGTGGGCTTCCCCAACGTGGGCAAATCCACCCTGATTTCGGTGGTCAGCGAAGCCAAGCCCAAGATTGCCAACTACCACTTCACCACCCTTTCGCCGGTGCTTGGGGTGGTGCGGGGCGCTGAGGAAAACAACTTTGTCATGGCCGATATCCCCGGTCTCATCGAGGGGGCCAGCGAAGGGGTGGGGCTGGGGCATGAGTTTTTGCGCCACGTTGACCGCTGCCGCCTGATTGTGCATGTGGTGGATGTTTCGGGCAGCGAAGGGCGCGACCCCATCGCCGACTTTGAGGCCATCAACCGCGAGCTTGCGGGCTTCAGCGAGGAGCTTGCCCGCCGCCCCCAGATTGTGGCCGCCAACAAGTGCGATATCGCCACCCCCGAGCAGGTTGCCGCCTTCAAAGAGTTTATTACCGGTCAGGAACTGGCCTTCTTTGAGATTTCTGCAGCCACCCGCCGCGGGGTAGACCCGCTGGTGCAGGCGGTGGCCGCCCTGCTGGATACCCTGCCCCCGGTGAAAACCTACGAGGCGGAGGAGGTTCCTCTGGCCGAGCTGGAAGCTAAAGCCCGCCGCAATGAGTTTGAAATCCGGGTGGAGGACGGGGTCTATATCGTCGAGGCCGACTGGCTGATGCAGGCGCTGGGCTTTGTGAATATGGACGACTACGAGTCGCTGCAATACTTCCAGCGGGTGCTGCGCCAGAGCGGCATCATCGACCGCCTGATTGAGCTGGGCGTTCAGGAGGGCGACACGGTGAGCATCCTGGACTTTGAGTTTGAATACGTCAATTAAGAAGAAATAACAGGGGGCCCTGTGCCCCTTTGCCCGCCCTGCGCCGTCCGGCGTAGCTTGCGGTTTTTGACATCCTGTTTTTTAAGCGAGGTGGTTTTTACGCCAACCGAAAACCAACGCAGTGCCGACCCTGTGCTGCTCAGCCCCCTGACCCTCGCCTTTGTGGGCGACGTGGTTTATGAGCTGATGGTGCGCCGCCAGCTGGTGGAGGGAGGCAGCATGCCTGTGGGCAAGCTGCACGCCCGGGCGGTGGAGCAGGTGAACGCAACGGCGCAAGCCGCGGTCTATCACCGGCTGGAGCCTGTTTTAGACCCCCTTGAGCTGTCCATACTCAAAAGGGGGCGCAACGCCCACACCGGCCGCACCCCCAAAAACGCCACCGCCATCGACTACCGCAAGGCGACGGGGGTCGAGGCCCTTTTTGGCTATCTTTATCTCAGCGGAAAAACCGAAAGGCTGGCAGAGCTGTTTGACATCATTGGCCGGCCGGGCGGAGAAGAGGAGCCCACCGATGGACAAAAATGAAGTAAAAAAGCTTCTGGGGGATATCCCCTTTGACGCGGCGGGATGTTTTATTTTTTCCATAGGGCTTTTCTGCTTTACCGCCGCCAACGAGATTGCCCCCGGGGGCGTTTCGGGCCTTGCCACCATCGCCAACCACCTGTTCGGCATCCCCATCGGCACGGTGTCCTTCCTGTTGAATGTGCCGCTGCTGCTGCTGGCGCTGCGGTTTCTGGGCAGGCGGTTCACGGTGCGCACCCTCAAGACGGTGGCCATTCTTACACTGATGCTGGACGTGGTGATGCCGATGATTCCGGTTTACCACGGCGACCCGATTTTGGCCGCGCTTTTTGGCGGCGTGTTTATGGGCGCCGGGCTGGGGATTGTTTTTATGCGGGGCAGCACCACCGGCGGCGCCGATATCGCCTCGATGCTGATACAGCGCAGCTTCCCCCATCTTTCTATCGGGCGGGTGATTTTAGCCGTCGACTTTGTTGTGCTGCTGCTGGCCACCATCACCTACCGCAACATCGAAACGCTGCTTTATGGCCTCATAGCCATCTTCACCCAGACCAAGATGATTGACAGCGTGCTGTACGGCATAGATTCCGGCCGTCTGGCCATTGTGGTGACCAACCGGGAACAGGAGATAGCCGACGTTATCATCAACCAGTTGGGCCGGGGCGTCACCTTTTTGGATGGCGTAGGGGCCTACCGGGGAGAAAAACGCCGGGTGCTGCTCTGCGCGGTGCGTACCCAGCAGTTTGCCCGGCTAAAGAAGATTGTCTACGGCATTGACCCCACAGCCTTTGTCATTGCCACCGAAGCGGGCGAGATTTTGGGCGACGGCTTTAAACCGATGGAGATGTAGCGGGGCCGCGCTCTTTGACAGTATAAAATAAAAAAGCTTCCTGCTCAAAGGAAGCTTTTTTAGAGATACCACCCAACCGGCGGGTCAGGGGCTGTACAAAAGCAAACGCAGCAGATAAAGCGGGTTCCGGCTTTAAAGTCGGGCTTTTCCTTTGGCTGCACAGCCGGGCAACCGCCCGAAGGGTGTTTATACACAAATCAGATAGGCTTGGTTGATGCTCACCCCTGCAACGAAAACCGGGAGGCTTTCATTTACAGCACAACGCGCGGTAGCCCACGCAGCTGCCCGCCGAATGCTATTTGCAGTCGTTGGCGTCGTTGCGGTTGGTGTAGGCGTTGTTCTCGTGGGTCTGTGAGCCCGACCCGTGAGATTTGCGGTTGGTGTTTTCGGCTTTATCCATAAAGGTGTCGTTGCGGTTGGTGGTCTGCCCCTTCTGGTTCCTTTTTTCGCTCTTCTTTGCCATCGTTTTCACCTCTTCTTTGCATTTTGCAGCGGCATAAGCCGTTACGCTTATTAGTATTGTTTGCTGCCGCACAACTATTCTGCCGCCGATATGGATATTTCTGCCTTATTGCAAAGCCCGCCTGTGCCCAAGAAGGAGAATTTGTCAAAAAAAATTGCTTTATTTTATGCGAAATCCAGATTTCAGACAGATTGGTTGAAAGGCCGCCGTTCGCTGTGCTATACTGTGGAAAGTCTATGAGCAGCTTGAAGCGCCCAGCCGCCGATTTTTTACAGGCCGGGGTACCCGCCGGGTAAAGATATCCGGAATGCCGCAGATGGTATTACCGGTTTTTTTGCCGGTCAGCCACCGGCCCCGGGCAAATTTGCAAGGCAGCCGGGCTTCAGGCAAGCCCTGAGCGGCGGCGGGGTCATCCTCCGCCGGGCTGGAAAGGATATTAATATGAAACGTTTTGTATGTACGATATGCGGTTATGTTTACGAGGGGGAAACAGCCATTGTTTGCCCCCAGTGCAAAGCTCCCGCCGAACGGCTGGAGGAGCAAGTTGACACCGGCCTCATATGGGCCGACGAGCACCGCATAGGTGTTGCCGCCGGGGTTGACCCCGAGATTGTCGAAGGGCTTAAGATGAGCTTTACCCTCGAATGCAACGAGGTGGGCGTTCATCTGGCCATGAGCCGTCAGGCAGACCGGGAAGGTTACCCCGAGGTGGCCGAGGCTTTCAAGCGCATCGCCTATGAAGAGGCCGAGCACGCGGCAAAGTTTGCCGAGCTGCTGGGCGAGCTGGTGTTCCCCAATACCGAAAAGAATCTGGCACTGCGGGTTGCGGCCGAGCAGGGCGCCTGTGAAGCTAAAAAGAAGCTGGCTACCCGCGCCAAAGAGATGGGTCTGGATGCAATCCACGACACGGTGCACGAGATGTGCAAGGATGAAGCCCGCCATGGGCAGGTTTTTGCCGGGCTGCTCAAGCGCTACTTTAAATAATGCCGCGCCCTTTGCGGCGTCGGAACAGGCCCCGGGTCGTTGCACGACCGGGGGCCTGTTGGCGTAGAGCGCCCGCTCCTGCAAATTTGCGGGGTAGGCTATTCGGTAAGCAACCACAGGTTGCCCCTACGGCGTGGCTGCGGCTATGGATGTAGAGAGCGATGCCCACATCGCCCCATGGGTTACCGCGCATTACCCGTGATATGGTGCGCGACACAGGCCGCCCCTTGTGATGTTCCCTTGTGTCTATAGCTGTAGGGGCGGCTATTAGCGGCCCGCAGGGTTAGTGCAAAAGGGCGCGGGTGGATGATATCCGCCCCTGCAATAATCATTTAATCCCTCATGGAGATATTCCATGGGGGATTTTTTCGCCTTGCGGCGATGTGCTTGCGTTATATAGCGACGATGAGAGACTGGGCCCATCACGGCGGCGGGCAGTGGCTCTGCCGGGGGATGGCGCGGCCCCAATAGACCGGCGCATAGGCAGTACTGGCTTGTTGCCGGTTAAAACATTCACAAATATTAAATGGAGATTTGTGGGAAAATACAACTTGATATAAATTGGATAAAATATTGTTAAGAATTGCCGGATTTTGACGATAGTAGTAATGTAGGGCATGCTGAACTATGGCCCAATGTACACGGAATTTCGTTTTGTACGCTATCAAAGCAAGAGCCCCCGCTTTTTGACGGGCTTCTTTTGTAAGGCGGGCCTTACCGGCCGCACGGCCAACCGGCATCGCAATGAACTTGAATAAACCGCCCAGATGAGAAAGCCGCCCTATGGGGAGGCTCGTTGGCGTTTAAAGATAAACTGTCGGGCACCTGCCCAGGACAGCGTGTTGGGCAGTAAAGGAGTATAAGATGAAGCTGAAGCTGGAGTCCATTTTACAGAAGCTCGGTGGGCTTAACCCCAAAAAGCTGAATTTAAAAAGGTTCAGGCCGGCGAAACTTCCTTTAAAGTGGGAGGCGCTTAGAAAAATAAAGCCGGTCAGCCTTGATTTCAGCAAGATAAAGCTGCAAAATTTCAAACAAGGGCTCAGCGGCCTCAGAACAAAGCTTTCAGGGCTGGACGGAATAAAATTTGGCCGGATAGAGTGGCGCAACCTGCGCTTTCGGAGCATCACCGCCAAGCTGCTGCTCTCCACCCTGCTTTCGATTGCGGTGGTCACCGGCCTCACCGTTCTGGTTTCGCTGACCTCGCTGACCGCGATGATGAACAAGGTGTCGCAGACGGAGCTGGATTCCGCCATCGGCATCTTTCAAAACGAGATAGCCTCAATGGAAAACACCGCCCAGATGGCGGCCCGTTCCATCGCCCTGAACCGCAACGTGATTGACGCGGTGGCCAAGGGAGACCCCGCCCAGATAACCGCCGAGGTAGAGCGCCTTGGCAGCGTGATGGGGGTGGAGTTTTCTGTGGTCACCAACCTTGCAGGGGCAGTGGTCGCCAGCAGCAACAGCACCGCTGCGCCGGGCGACAGTCTGGCCGGTGAGGGCCATATCTCCGACGCGCTGCTGCGCAAAATTGGCTCCGAGGTGGGGCTCAGCGTCGGCGGCGAATATTCGATACGGGCCGGCGCGCCGGTGGTGGATAGCGGCAATAGGGTGATAGGGGCGCTCTCGGTGGGCTACCGGCTGGGCAACCCCACCCTTGTGGATAAGCTTAAGGAGCTGAGCGGCAGCGATTTCAGCATCTTTTCGGGGCAGGAGCGCATCAACACCACCCTGACCGAGAACGGCGAGCGGCTGGTCGGCGGCCAGTTGGAGGACAAGGTATCGGAGCAGGTGCTTGACCGCGGCGAGCGGTACACCGGCACCCTTCGACTTGCGGGCGAAGTCTACAAGGTGGTCTACGAACCGATCCGCTCCGGCGAGAGCGGTAAGATAACCGGCGTGCTGTTCACCGGGCGCAGCATCCGGGAGCTGGCCCGGCAGAACACCACCAACGTGGTGGTCATCCTGCTCAGCGGCATTCTGGGGCTGGCGGCATGCAGCCTGCTGGTGCTGCGGGTGCTGCGCACCTCCCTCAAACGCCCGCTGGAAAAGGTCGCGCAGGCGGCCCGGTCGATTGAGCAGGGCGTGTTTTCAGACGAGATTGTACAGCAGCTGGCCGGGATAACAACCGGCGACGAGATTGACCGTCTGGCCCGCTCGATGGAAAAGGCCATGGCCTCTATCCAGCGGCTGGCCGATGATACCGGCGAGCTGGTGCAGGCCGCCGAGCGCAACGATATCTCCGCCCGGGTCGATCTATCGGCCCATCAGGGCATCTACCAACAGATTATGGACATCGTCAACCGGCTGTTTGGGCTGGTGGGCTCGGTGCTTGACCAAATTGACCTTGCGGCGCAGGGCATTTCGGACGGTTCGGCCCATGTGTCCGACGCGGCGCAGGCGCTGGCGCAGGGCGCCGCCGAGCAGGCGGCTTCGGTGGAGGAGCTGCTGGCCACCCTCGACGAGGTGGAGGACCATGTGAGGCTCAACGCCGAAAGCGCCCAGCGCTCCAGCGGGCTTGCCGGGCAGGCGCAGAAAGAGGTTGAGGCAAGCAACGGCAAGATGCAGCAGCTGCTGAGCGCTATGGAAGAGATTAACCAGCGCAGTGCGCAGGTGGTCAGGGTGATAAAAACCATCAACGACATCGCGTTCCAAACCAACATACTGGCGCTCAACGCGGCGGTGGAAGCCGCCCGCGCCGGTGAGGCAGGCAGGGGCTTTGCGGTTGTGGCGGCCGAGGTGAGGACGCTTTCAGAAAAGAGCACCGAAGCGGCCGGTACCACCGCCCAGCTCATCAGCGATTCTGAGATAGCGGTGCGCAAGGGCGCGAGGATGGCGCAGGTAACCGCCGCTTCACTGCAGCAGGTGGTGGAGAAAAACCAGCAGGTGCGTGCTCTCATGGATGAAATCGCACAGGCGTCCTCCCTGCAGAGCGACGCCCTTACACAGATTGAGCAGGGCATGGGGCAAATCTCCTCGGTGGTACAAAGCAACTCGGCCACCGCGCAGCAGACCGCGGCCCAAAGCGAGGAGCTTTCGGCCCAGTCGCGCCAGCTCTGGCAGATGATAGCCAAATATGAAAGAGGCTCCAAGGCAGAAGGGAGGCAACCGGGTACCCGTTCAGAAAGCGAACCGGCCCACGCCCGCTGACCGCTCCCGCGGCAAAGGGCAGACCGGCGCAACCGATATCCTTATGGCTTCATTGGTTAAACCGTGGTAAACGCAGAACACGTTCCGGGGCAGCGGGTGGCCCTAAAGGTGAATCTCATCGATTTAATCTGGAGGAATCAAAGATGAAGAGTATTAAAAGCAAGATACTGCTGAGCATGCTGACGGTGATTGCTTTGTCGCTGCTGGTAACAGGGCTGTCGGCCATAGCCCTCGGCTATCAGGGGTGGAACAAAACCCTGGAACGGTCGATGACCGAGGCGTCCAAAGTAGCGGCCGAACGGGTTTCTACCGAAATTGTCCGCTATAAGCAGCTGATAACCGAAGCGGCCAGCCATCCCATACTGTCGGGCACCCTGATGGGCTCGGCCGAAGCTGCGCAGGAGGCCAACTCCCAGCTGGCAAATCAGGATGGCGTCCTCTCTACCGACAGGGGCTATTCCATAGATGAGATTCGCGACCAGCTCAGGAGGATTGAAAAGGAGATTGGCTTTAACCTTGTGGATAGGGCCACCGTCAACGGCTACTCCCTTGAGCGGTATACCTATGTGCTGTACAACGAGTTTTTCAGCGCCTGTCAGGAAACCCTGAAGCCCTATGTGGGGCCCCCCCATGTGGACAAAGAAACAGGCCGGATGAGCGTGGTGATTGCGGCTCCAATTATACATAACGACGCCTTTAACGGCGTGATATACGGCGAGATGGGCGCAGACTTTCTGAGCCAGATTGTCGAGGAAGCCAGCATCGGCGAGGGCAGCAGCGCCTTTATGCTGGATGCAAAGGGAAAGGTTATTGCCCACATCGACCAGACCAAGGTTGTCAACAACGAAAACGTGCTCCAAGTTGAGGATGAAGCGTCGTCGTCGGCGGTCAACCTGCCTGTCTATCAGGCGATGACCGAGGGCGGCTCCGGCTTTACCCAGTACAGTCTGGAGGGAACCGACGACAGCTACATCGCATATGCCCCCATCCCCAACACCGACGGCTGGAGCCTGGGCATCTATCTGCCCACCGAGCAGTACAACAAGCAGATTCGGAGCAACATTTTCGCTGTGCTCGGCGTGATGGCGGCCAGCCTGCTGGTTGCAGCCGTGCTTTCGATGCAGGTTGCCCGGGGCATCGCCAACCCGATTGCGTCGATGGCCCGCCGGCTGGAGCAGCTGACCATGGGCGACCTGACCACCCCGGTGGAGAAGGTGAAGGCCAAGGATGAAACGGCGGTGCTTGCCGAGGCCACCCAAGACACCATCGACAGCCTCAACGAAATGATAGGCGACGTCACCCATAATCTGGATCAGCTCTCGAAGGGCAACCTGAACATACGCCCGCAGGTGCAGTACAAAGGCGACTTTGAGCCCATCGAGCAGTCGCTGACCGAGATTGCGGTGGCGCTCAATCAGGTGCTGGAGGAGATCAACCGGAGCGCCGAGCAGGTTTCCAGCGGCGCCGAGCAGGTTTCCGGCGGCGCGCAAGCCCTGTCGCAGGGCTCCACCGAGCAGGCAAGCTCGATACAGCAGCTCTCGGCCTCGCTTGCGGAGGTTTCTCACGAGGTGCAGGAGAGCGCATCCAACGCGGCCAAGGCCAAGGGCATCTCGGAGCAGACCTCGGCTCTGGTGGAGCAGAGCAACCGGTATATGGAGCAGATGCTGGAGGCGATGGACGAAATCAGTTCGTCGGCCACCATCATCGGGCAAATCATCAAGACGATTGATGACATTGCCTTCCAAACCAACATACTGGCGCTCAACGCCGCGGTTGAGGCGGCCCGGGCAGGCTCGGCAGGCAGAGGCTTTGCGGTTGTGGCCGACGAGGTGCGCAACCTTGCCGAAAAGAGCGCGCAGGCCGCCCAAAACACCAATATGTATATTCAGCAGTCGATAGAAGCGGTGGAAAACGGCGCAGGCATTGCCGATGAAACCGCCCAGTCGCTGCAGTCGATTGTAGAAATCACGCGTCAGGTCACCGAACTGATTGCGGAAATCTCCCGCGCGTCGGGTGACCAGGCCATCTCGATTGGTCAGGTCAACCAGGGTGTTGACCAGATTTCCGCCGTGGTGCAGACCAACTCGGCCACAGCCGAGCAGTCGGCCGCCTCCAGCGAGGAACTTTCAAGTCAGGCCCATCTGCTTAAGAGCCTGGTAGGCCGCTTCACCTTCAGGGAAGAAGATGAGCAGCCGGAGCAGTTGGAAGAACCGGAGCAGCAGCCCGCCCCCGCGCTTGAGTGGGAAGAGGTGCCGGAGGAGGAACAGGAAGAAGAACAGGAGCAGGAACAGCCGTCCCCGGACCCTGCCCTCGACCC
>JAEWWW010000090.1 GCA_023396215.1 Bacillota bacterium
ATAAATATAGCTGCCGCCGGGCGGATGCCGCTTGCGCGTTGTTTTAACTTAACCGGCTGTATGTTTTACCAGGAACTCATCGATTTTGCCCTCGCTGATGAGCTTTTTGAGAACCTCGTCGATTTTGGTTTTCAGCGCGGTGCCGCCTTTTTTCACGGCGATGGCGTAGCTTTCTTCATCGCTGATGGCTTTCTCGGCAACCGTCAGGCCGGGGTTTTTCTCGGCGATGGCAGTTGCGGGGTGTTTGTCGATGACCACAGCGTCCAAACGGCCGGTGTTGAGGTCAAGGGCAGCTTCCAGAGCGGTTTTGTAGTGCTTTATCTCAGCGCCGGTGCCGTTGAGAACGCCTTCTGCAAGGTCAATCTCATCGCTGATGATAAAGTCGCCGGTGGTGCCGGTCTGCACGCCGATGGCCTTGCCCTTAAGATCCTCAAGGGTGGCGATGGGGCTGCCTTCCTTCACAATCATGTACTGAGCGCTGGTGACATATTCCACGGTGAAGTCGACGCTCTTGAGGCGGTCCTCGGTGATGGACATGCCCGCGGCGACGATATCGCCCTTACCGCTGACCAGCGCGTTAATCAGGCCCTCAAAATCCATATCCACAACCTGAAGGGTAACGCCCAGCTCGTCTGCGATGGCCTGCGCCACGTCAACGTCTACGCCCACCGGCTCGGTGCCTTCAACATACTCAAAGGGAGGGAAACCTGCGTTGGTGAGCATCACCAGTTTGCCGGCCTTCATAACATTCTCAAGGGAATTGTCGGCCTTCTGGCCGCCGCAGCCTGCTGCAAAGGTCATAATCAGGGTCAGGGTTAATACCATAGCCAATAGCTTTTTCATTAATATTCTCCTCCTGCGTGCCGCCCCGATGAGGGGCTGCCTGTCTTGCTTCTCTTGTATGAGTATATTATACATCGATTATGCAGGAAATCAAGACTTATATGAGAAAAAATTCATTTTTATTAATTATTATACATACCGGCAGAAAAGCCAAGGGTTTTTAAGGCAGTTTTCATATCCTCGTGCAGCGGGGCGTGCAGGCTCAGCTCCTGCCCGCTTACCGGATGGGCAAAACCCACCCACCCGCAGTGCAGCCCCTGCCGCTGCAAAACGGCGCCGCTGCCGCCATAGAGGCTGTCCCCCGCCAGCGGGTGGCCCAGATAGGAAAAGTGCACCCTGATTTGGTGGGTGCGCCCCGTTTCGAGGATGCATTCCACCAGCGAGTGGCCCCCGGCGCGGCTCAGCACCCGGTAATGGGTCACCGCCCGCTGCCCGTCGGGGGTCACGATGCGCCGCTGCTCATAGGGCTGCTCCCGCTCGATGGGCAGGTCGATAACCCCCCCATCGTCAGGCAGCTCGCCCTGCACCAGCGCCAGATACCGCTTGTGTACCTTTTTCCACAGGATGCCCGCCGCCAGTTGGTTTTTGGCCACCACAACCGCTCCGGTGGTGTCTTTATCCAAACGGTTGAGGGGGCGAAAGGTACCGGATAGCCCCTGCGCGGCGCAGTAGGCGGCATAGACATTGGCCAGCGTATCGTTAAAATGGCAGCCCGAGGGGTGGCAGGGCATATCGTCGGGTTTATCATAGACCAACAGGTCGCTGTCTTCATAGAGGATGCCCGCCTGCCTGCTGCTCTGCCGCATGGCGGAGGGCTGCTCCGGCAGCCGAATCTCCAATACATCCCCCGCCGACAGCAGGTCGATGGTGCGGGCGTGCCTGCCATTGAGGGTGATGCCGTCGGGGGTCTGTTTCAGCGCAATCACCACCCGGCGGGAGATGCCCTTATCCCCCCGGAGAAACCATTCTATCTTTTTGCCCGCTTCCTCGGGGGTGATTTCATAGCGCAGCTCTCTCATAACGGCCTCCTGATGATGGTTGCACAAACAATGCCGCCGGGAAAAGCCGGCGGCACAAGGGCTTGGGATTGCTGTAAGGCAAAGGGGGTGCGGGCCAATATGGCACGGTTGCGCCGATTGCGCCGTTTACCGCCAGCCTGCCACCATTGGCAGAAACCTTCAGGCGGCGGAAAATGGTACGGGGCGAGGCGCAAGCGCCGTAAGGGAGGGAGCATATTCGATATATGTGACCGACCTTACAAGCATCACCAACAAAGCAAGCAATACCCAACGGGGATTGCGGCCGTGCCGTTTACCGCCAGCCTCCCGCCATTGGCAGGAACCTTCAGGCGGCGGAAAATGGTACGGGGCGAGGCGGCAAGCGCCGTAAGGGAGGGAGCATATTCAATATATGTGACCGATCTTACAAGCATAGCCAACGAAGCAAGCAATACCCAACGGGGATTGCGGCCGTGCCGTTTACCGCCAGCCTGAACTACTTGCAGACTTCTACCGACCACCCATAGGGGTCGGCCAGCTTGCCATACTGGATGCCGGTGAGGTTATCGTACAACCGCTGGGTCAGGGGGCCGATTTCGCTGCCGATGTCAATGGTGGCTTCGCCAAGCTTTAGCTCGCCGATGGGCGAGATGACGGCGGCGGTGCCGGTGCCGAAGGCCTCTTTCAGCAGGCCCTTGCTGTGGGCCTCGGCCAGCTCGTCGACCGATACGCGGCGCTGGGTCACGGTGTAGCCCCAGCTTTCCAGCAACTGAATGGCCGATTTGCGGGTGATGCCGGGCAGAATGCTGCCGCTGAGGGCGGGGGTTACCACCTCGTCGCCCAGCACGAAGAAGACGTTCATTGCGCCCACCTCTTCGATGTAGCGGCGCTCGATGCCATCCAGCCACAGAACCTGCGAGTAGCCCTGCCGGTTGGCCTCATCCTGCGCTTTGAGGGAGGCTGCGTAGTTGCCGCCGGTTTTGGCGGTACCGGTGCCGCCCCGCACCGCGCGAACATAGCTGTCTTCCACATAAATCTTAACAGGGTTCAGGCCCTGCTTATAGTAAGCGCCCGAGGGCGAGAGGATAACCATATAGATGTATTCATGGGAGGGATGCACACCCAGCACATTATCCACCGCAAACACAAAGGGGCGGATATACAGCGAGGTACCGACGGCGCGGGGCACCCAGTCTTTTTCTACCTCCAGCAGCTTTTTCAGCGCATCCAGCAAAAAGGCTTCCTCCATCTCGGGGATGCACATGCGGCGGTTGGATTCGTTGAGGCGGCGGAAGTTTTCCTCCGGCCTGAAGAGCAGCACGCGGCCGTCCTCGGCGCGGTAGGCTTTTAGCCCCTCAAAGATGGTCTGGGAGTAGTGCAGCACGCTGGCGGCAGGCCACATGGGAATGGGGGCGTAGGGTACAATGCGGGGGTTGTGCCAGCCCTTGCCTTCGGCGTAGTTCATCATGAACATGTGGTCGGTAAAGATCGAGCCAAACCCCAATTGGGTTTCGTCGGTCGGTTTCTGTTTCGGGGTTTTGGTCAGTTCCATCTTCAATTCCATCTCTGCGTCACCTTTCCCATTATCAGACTGCCGGTGCCTTGGCGGCGCTCTGTTCGGCCGCACCGCACCGTTCTCTATCGCCGCTTTTACCGGCTGCTTTCACCGTAAAATTGCGATTTTAACCTATATTTTAGCACGGTAAGACCCGCTTTGCAAGGCGCTGTGCCCGGCGCCCCGGCTTAAATCTTTCGCGGGGCGGGCAAAGGCAGCGATACCCGGGGGGCCCTCAGGCGCCTTCCCGGGTATTTTTATCAAGCGCCGCTCCGCTATGGGGCGCACCCAAAGCGCAAATTCCGCAGGGTATAAGGGTTTTAGTAGGCCACGCCCTGCCAACGCATCGCCTCGGCCACCTTGAGGAAGCCCGCGATGTTGGCCCCAATCACCAGATTGCCCGGTGCGTTGTAGGTTTCGGAGGCCTTAAGCGCGTTGTGGAAAATGCCTGTCATGATGCCCTGCAGGCGCTGGTCCACCTCTTCAAAGCTCCAGGAGAGGCGCTGCGAGTTTTGGCTCATCTCGAGGCCGCTGGTGGCAACGCCGCCGGCGTTGGCCGCCTTGGCCGGGCCAAAGAGCACCCCTGCCTTGAGGAAGGCTTCCACAGCATCGGGGGTAGAGGGCATGTTGGCGCCCTCGGCAACCGCAATCACGCCGTTTG
Source organism: Bacillota bacterium (assembly GCA_023396215.1). Classification (GTDB taxonomy): domain Bacteria; phylum Bacillota; class Clostridia; order Oscillospirales; family Ruminococcaceae; genus Heteroruminococcus. The sequence goes on from JAEWWW010000090.1 coordinate 4,058, forward strand.
CAATCAGCACACGGGCGGCCTCGCCATCCAGCTCGTTCTGGGTGGCGCAGGGCAGCGCGATGTCGCACTTAATGCTCCAGATGCCGCTGCAGCCGGGGGTGTAAACAGCCCCTGAAACCCGGTTGGCATACTCGCTGATGCGGCCTCTTTCCACCTCTTTAATCTGGCGCACCACATCAAGCTGAATGCCGTTTTCATCCAGCACATAGCCGCCCGAGTCGGAGAGAGCCACCACCCTGGCGCCCAACTGGGCAGCCTTTTCGGCGGCGTAGATGGCCACGTTGCCCGAACCGGAGATGACCACCCGCTTGCCGGCAAAGCTGTCTTTTTTCATGCACTGCAGCATCTCCTGCGTAAAGTAGCACAGGCCGTAGCCGGTGGCCTGTGTGCGCACCAGCGAGCCGCCGTAGGAGAGGCCCTTGCCGGTGAGCACCCCTGTAAACTCGTTGCGCAGCCGCTTATACTGGCCATAGAGGTAGCCGATTTCGCGCGCGCCCACGCCGATATCACCGGCGGGTACGTCGGTATCGGGGCCGATGTGTTTGGCAAGCTCGGTCATGAAGCTTTGGCAGAAGCGCATAATCTCGCCGTCGGATTTGCCCGTGGGGTTAAAGTCGGAACCCCCCTTGCCGCCGCCCATGGGCAGGCCGGTGAGGCTGTTTTTGAAGATCTGCTCAAAGCCCAGAAACTTGATGACCGAGGCGTTGACCGAAGGATGCAACCGCAGGCCGCCCTTATAGGGGCCGATGGCCGAGTTAAACTGCACTCTGAAGCCACGGTTGACCTGCACCTTGCCTGCGTCGTCTACCCAGGAAACCCGGAAGATGATAAAGCGCTCGGGCTCCACAATGCGCTGGATGATGCCATGGGCCTCAAGAGAGGGCTCCGCCGCCACAACAGGCTCAAGGCTTTCCAAAACCTCTTTTACCGCCTGCAAAAACTCCTGCTCCCCTGCGTTGCGCTTACATACTTCCTCGTAGACGCCTGCCAGATATGTACTTTTAAACGACATATACACAAATCCTCCTCTACCAAATACGGGCCTTTTGCGTCGGCGGCCGGGCTTCCCCCGCTTTCACCGCACCACGCTAAAGCGTTAGCTTGAATGAAGCATCGCCAGGAGAAAGCTTCATTTCACCTGCTTTTTTGCCCACTGTTGCTATTATACTGCAGCTAAGCGGCAATTTCAATGCAATTTCATCACAATAAAGTTTCATTTCGCGGGGGCAAATCCTTCCGTATTGAACAGAAACCCCACAGGTGCTATAATAAGATTTATACAGGCGGCCGGGCCGGTTTTGCCGGCAGGGCCGCGCAACCCGCGGGGCGCAGCCGCCATGCTCATGATTAAAGGAGTTTTCATTATGTATTGCAGAAACTGTTCCACTCAGGTAGCTCCGGGCAATACCTTCTGCACCAGCTGCGGCACGCCGGTGGGCTCGGGCAGCCAGTTTTGCCCCAACTGCGGCACCCAGGCCGGGCCGGAGGCACAGACCTGTGGCCATTGCGGCTGCCCGCTGCATGGGGGCACCCCTGTGTATACCGACCAGCGCTCCAAGCTGGCCGCCGGCCTGCTGGGTATCTTTGTGGGCTATCTGGGGATACACAATTTTTATCTGGGGTACACCAACCGGGCGATTTTGCAGCTGGTGCTGGGTACGGTAGGCGGCTTTCTCACCTGCGGCATCACCACCACCGTCGTTGGCATATGGGGGCTGGTGGAGGGCATCCTGCTGCTGACCGGCCGCCAGCTTGTGGACGCACGCGGCATCCCCCTGCGCGACTAAACTTTGCGATAGTGGCTGAATTTCTCATTTGACTTGCCGCTTTTTTTGGTATAAAATAGCCTTTGCGAGTAAGCAAGACAACAGCGTGGGCATCCCGAAAGGGCGCTTACGAGGAAAGTCCGGGCTTCACAGGGCAGGATAGCTGCCAACGGCAGCCGGAGGCGACTTTAGGGACAGTGCAACAGAGAGATACCGCTTGATGCTTTGCTTGCATCAAGTAAGGGTGGAAAGGCGAGGTAAGAGCTCACCAGCGTGCAGGCGACTGCACGGCTATGTAAACCCTATCCGAAGCAACACCGCTTAGCGGGGCAAGGGGCTTTGCGCCCCAACGGCGGCCCGTCGTGCCTCCACAGGTGGCTAAAGCTGCGCGGCGACGCACAGCGTAGATAGATTGTTGTCAAATACAGAACCCGGCTTATATGCTTAGTCGCAACCTTTCACAGGGGGGACTTCGTGTCCTGAGCAAAACCTGCGGTTTTGCGTCCAGCCGTCCCCCTCGTGAGCACCCCCAAGCAAAACTATCTGCTCACCGCAGACAGTTTTAAAAGTATCGCTCCGTCGGCGCATGTCCGCCTGCGCGATATATTTTATAAACTTGCTTTTTGATAGTCTGAAGGGAATGGTTTATGCCGTTCCCTTTTCCTTTTGCCCGCGGGTAAGCCTTCGTGGGCGGGGCTCCCCCTCCCGGACGATGCTGCACAGCGAAAAGGTTGCCGCACGCCTCGGTACACACTGTTTTTTGGTATATTCTAAGAATATTGGTCAACAATTCCATCATACAATCTTTGTAAAGGTGGTTTTTACATGTTGGCTGCTATGTTTGACAGCATCTGCGCGGCAAAGGCAGATAAGGACGGTGGCAAGCGAGATGTATTGCGGGAGCAGATTGACAGTGTAAGGATGCAGATATCGCTGGTAGAGGACCTCTTCAACCTCACCGATGATGAGGATTTGATTGAGGCCTGTATCTACCAGTCCAAAGCCTTTTGGTGCTATTACCGTTATCTGCTCAAGCTGGCAAAGGCGCAATCCGGCACAACCTATTCAGAAGTAGAGCTGCAAGCAGAAGGACAGGTGGTTTAATGGGATAACGTCAGCAATGGGAATTGGCGGGCTGGCCATGGCGGGAGTCATCGGCCTGCTGGTGATGTTTAAGCTGCGCAAGCTTTGGGTTTCGCTGCTTTTTTCGGCGGTGAGCGGTCTGGGCGCCCTTTATCTGGTGAACCTTGCGGGAACCTTCACCGGCGTATGGCTGCCGATGAACTTCTTCTCGGTGCCGGTGGCGGCGCTGGGGGGAATACCCGGGGTCATTACCCTGCTGCTGCTGCGGATTATCTGGCCGCTTTAGCAGGAGCTGCCCAAAGGCGTACAACGCAACCGGCATTCCTGTGGTTTTGCCATAGGGCTGTCTGTCGCCTGCGCAAAATCTATCAATTCCCCTATTTTCAAACCCGCCCCGACAGGTTATACTGGTTGGTATCTGTTGGGAGGAATGTGATGATGACCGAATGTCAATGGACGATGGGAACCAACCATTTTGAGCTGCCCCGTTACATAAGAGAAACGGTATTTATGCAGGAGCAGGGCTTCGATTGCGAGTTTGACGCAACCGACAGCTCTGCTCTGCATCTGTCACTGCTGGTGGACGCAAAGCCCGCCGGCTGCGCCCGCCTTTACCGCATGGAGGACGACCTCTTTGCCGTGGGGCGGGTGGCGCTGCTGCCCGGCTTTCGGGGGCTGGGGCTGGGCCGCATATTGATGGAGGAAACCGAAGCCAAGGCCGCGTGGCTGGGCGCTGGCCGCACCGGCCTGAGCGCGCAGGTGCAGGCCTCCGGCTTCTACCGCCAGTTGGGCTATCTGCCCGCGGGCGAAGAATATCTGGACGAGCACTGCCCCCATATCTGGATGGAAAAACCGCTGCCCGCCCTGCCCTTGGGGCTGGAATGGGCTCTGCCGGGGGGCGATATCACCCCCGCTTTGCAGGTGCGGCAAGCGGTGTTTGGCGGCGAATTGGGCTTTTCCGAAGCCCCCGACCCGGCGGATGACGCCAGCCACACCCTGCTGCTTACACAGGGCGGCCTGCCGGTGGGCTGCGGGCGGGTGACTCCCCTGGAGGATGGGTTTAAGCTGGGCAAAATTGCGCTGCTGCCCCGGCTGCGGGGGCAGGGCGCAGGCGAGCGCCTGATGGAAAATCTGGAGTTTAAGGCGCTGGAGCTTGGGGCCGCCCAGGTGTTTTTATGGGCGCGGCTGCCCGCCGAGGGCTTCTATCAGCGCATGGGCTACCACCCCGAGGGCGAAACCTTCATGGTGGATGGGATGCCACATATCAAAGTGGTCAAAGACCTGTAGGGCAGCAATCTGGGCCTCCGCAAATCGGTCTTTGGACGGGAGCCGCCCAGCGTGGTGCCCGGATAAGACATAGACGCAAGATTAAAAGTCAGAGCCAATAAGGGGCCGCCGACTGCTGTCGGCGGCCCCTTAAGCATATCAAAAAGCAGACGGCAAAAAAAGTAAGCAAAACTGCTACGGCATTGCACAATTCGGCGGCTTTTTCTCCGGCCTGAACGCTTTACTTCACCAGCCTGAACCAAAGCCAGAGCAGGCTGTAAACCACCGGCTGGTGCAGCAGGTAGATGAGCAGCGTATGCCGCCCCACCGCCGCCAGCCAGCCCCAATGGGGGGTGTAGATGCAGGCGGGAGCCCTGCCCTCCCGCACCGGCAGCCCCAGATAGGCCCCCGCAAAAAACAGAAAGGCCCAGGGCAAAAGGGGGTAGTAGTCGGGCGAGGAGAAGTCGGGGCGGCAGAAGCCCAAGGCAAGCCCCCAGTTGGTTGTGGTGAGTGGGATGGGCAGCAGCAGCGAAAAGGGCGGCAACCCCACCAGCCCCGCCGGAATGTAATAGGTCAGGGCAAAGAGCACCAGAAGAATTGCCGCGGCAGGCAGCGGCCGCAGGGCGTCCAATGCGCGGTGCAGCAGCCCGTAAAGCAGCATACAGCTGCCCAGCAGATGCAAAATGCCAAAGTAGATAGGCTGGTCGAGGGCCAGCACCAGCGTCGCCAGCGTCATTACGCCCCCCAGCGCCAGCGTGATAAGCCCCCGCTTTAAATTGTTTCTTGAAAAGCGGCAGGCCATGCCCGATATGATGATAAACACCCCTGCAAATAGCGGCTGAAGCAGCTTCACCAGCGGCCAGTGCAGGGCGGCGACCGGCCTGTTAAACAGGTAGTGCAGGTCATAGGCGGCATGATAGGCCACCATGAGCAAAATGGAAAGCCCCCGCAGCTCGTCCAGCAGGGCCACCCGGTTGGTTTTGCCGTTGATTTTTTTCACGCCGTTCCCCCTTTTCAGGCGGAGCAACCGCCCAAGGGCGTTTCTGGAAATGCCCTAAAAGGAGTATGGCACGGCGGCGGCAGGATAAACACCGCCTGCAAAAAACACGGTCAGGCAGGCTTTTACGCAACAAAAAAGAGGGCGCAGTGTGACCTGCTCCCTCCTGTGAAAGGCTGCATATATTCGCTTAAAGATAGGCTTCGAGGGCGTAAACGGCCACGGTCAGCACAAAAAACAGGATACCGGCATATTTGGTGTATCTGGCCAACATCGCATCCATCGTTCTGGAGCTGTTTTTGCCAAAGAAGGATTCAGACCCGCCGCTCAAACCGCTCAGGCCGTTGCCTTTGGATTCCTGCAGCATGGTGAAAACCACAATCAGCACGCTGGTGATAATCATAAGAACTGCGCCTATTACCTCTAATATGCCCATACCGGTAAACCTCCGATTCATTTCACATTGACTAAGTAATGATACCACAAAGCGTTTTTTTTTGCAACTATTATTTTCCGTGCTTCGGGCTGTATAGAATATCACGCCGCGGCATAAGATAATAGCGGTTCACACATTTCATAAATCAACTGCGTTTGCTTAGATAAAATGGTTATGCTGTGGACCACGAGCCGGTCGGGAAAATATCCCACCGGCTCATTTTAATGAGCCAAACGCTGTTTTTAATACTTATCAGCCTGTCAAAAAAACGGACATGTAATATGTGTCGCGCAGGACACGAAGTCCCCCTTGTGGAGGGTGGCAATTTTTCAACACCCTAACTAGTATTTGCCACGCCAAGGGCGGTATAGCTCTTCTGAGGGGTGGTTATGATAATAGTGGTTCCCACATTGAGGCTATAAGCAGAAACGCTTTGCGCAGTGCTGAGAACCACGAGCCGAGCAGGAGACTGTCCTACCGGCTCATTTTTATGCGCGTTTTGCCGCAGAGCGGGGGCGCTTACTCCTTCACCAGAGCGTACAGCTTCATATCGATGATCGCCCCGTTTTTGACGGCATTTTTCCGCATAACCCCTTCCAGCGTGAAGCCGGCCTTTTCAAGAATGCGGCAGGAAGCGGCGTTGTGGGCATAAGGCTCGGCAAAAACCCGGATGATGTCGGTATTCGTAAAGGTATATTCGCAGGCCTGCCGGATGGCCTCGGTGCCGTATCCCCTGCCCCAATAGGGCTCGGCGATGTAATAGCCCATCTCGGCGGTGCGGGCGTGGACATTCTCTTTGCGGTGAACCCCGATGCAGCCAATCGCCCGGTCGTCAAGGGTGATGGCAAAGATGAGGTTTTTCTCGGTGCCGGCCTGCAGCACGCTCTGGATATAGTCCTCGGCATCCTTCACCGTATAGGGGTAGGGCAGGCCGTCCCGCAGGTTATCCTGCACCCTTTTGTTGTTGATTGCCGCCGATAAATCCCCGGCGTCGCTCATCCTCCACGGGCGTATTTTGCAGCTCTGCTTTGCTTCCTTAGACAAATCAAACCCCTCCTCCAATCGGTGTGTGGGTTGACCGGCTCCCGGTCGGCCTATTTTTATTTATGGTATTTTGTACCGCCGCTGATGCTCATGGCGCGGTAAATCTGCTCCAGCAGCATCACGCGGGCCAACTGGTGTGGAAAGGTCATGGGCGACATCGACAGCCTCAGGTCGGCCCGCGACTTGATCCCCTGCCACAGGCCGTGGGAGCCGCCGATGATAAAGGTCAGGTGGCTGCTGCCCCCCTGCGCCAACGCCTCGATGCGCCGGGCCAGTTGCGGCGAGGAAAGGGTGTTGCCCTCGATGCACAGGACGGCCACAAAGCTGCCGCCGGGTATCTTTTGCAGCAGCGCCGTCCCCTCGGCGGCAAGCCCCGCCTCTATCTGTGCGTCGGAGGGGTTCTGGGGCAGGCGGTGCTCCTCCACCTCGACGATCTGCAGCTTGCAAAAAGCCCCCAGCCGTTTGGCATATTCGGCGCAGGCCTCCCGCAAATAGCTTTCCTTCAGGCGGCCCACCGCCAGCAGCGTAACGCCCAGCATCCGCGCACCGCCTTTCTTCAAAAGTTTTTTCGCTCCGCCCTTGGCCGGAGAAAAAGCCAACATTACAGCAGGATAATCTCCGAGGGCTGGCTGCGCCGCGCCACCTGCAGGATATAATCGACCCCTTCGCGGCAGCCCGCGGCCTCCAGCGCGCTGAGCACCGTTTGGCGGGCCAGCATGGGCAGGTTATTTTGCTGGCTGAGGTGCCCCAGCACAAATCGGGTGGTGCCCCCCTCTATCAGCCGCTGCACCTGTGCGCAGCAATCCTCGTTGGAAAGGTGCCCGTTGGGCGACTTGATGCGCCGCTTGAGGTAGTAGGGATAGGGGCCGCAGGCCAGCATCCCTTCGTCGTAGTTGGATTCCAGCAGTACCAGATCGCAGGTTGAAAGGGCGGCGTCCACCTGCGGGGGGACATGGCCAAGGTCGGTGGCGACGCCGATTTTGCGCCCGTCGCCGGTATGTACCACGAAGCCCAGCGTTTCGGCTCCATCGTGGGGGGTGGCAAAGGGGGTGACCTCCATGCCGCCTATCCGGGTGGGGGCCGTAATCTCCACCAGCCGGGCGTCGGCCGGAACCAGCCCGTTTGCAATCAGATAATGCAGCGTCCCCTCCGAGGCATAGACCGGCACCTTCAGGTGCTTGAGCAGCACCTTTAGCCCTCTGATATGGTCGATATGCTCGTGGGTCAGCAGAATGCCCTGCACCTCTTCTCTATCCAACTGGCACTCCTGCATGGCGGTGAGGATGCGCTTGCAGCTTACCCCGGCATCCACCAGCACCGCCGTGCCGCCGCTTGCTATGTAGGTACAGTTGCCGCTCGAGCCGCTGTACAATGCACAAAATTTTGCCATTTTTTGCCCTGCCTTTTCCTGTCGCCCTGCCTTGTTGCGGGTCATATTCAGCCGCCTCAGCGGCAAAGCCTCTTTGCGGGAGCGGCTGCTCAAACCGGCCTCATGCTCCCCTTTGTGCCGCCTGCCAGCTTATGAAAAAAGATTGCCGCGGCCCAACCAGCCCCGGCAATCCGCAATCTTCTTTATTTAGGGCGTTTCTGAAAATGGAAAACCGCCGGATAATTTGCTGAAAGCAAGCGGATGCAAGGAAAAAAGCGCAGGAATACTTCATGTATTCCGAGCATTTTTAACACAGCAGACGCTGTTTTCAGTAGAATTTGCGGGGAGTTTAGAGTTTTCAGAAAGCCCCTGGTCGATAACAGCCGCTCGGCATTTTAGAGGGCTTTGGGAATTTCTTCTTCGGGTATCACCTGACGAATGATAGACGCGCCCAGACCCTCAAACTTCGCGACCAGATTTTCATAGCCCCGCTCGATATGCTCGATATCCTCAAGCTCGGTAACGCCGTCGGCGGTGAGAGCTGCGATAAGCAGCGCCGCCCCGGCCCGCAGGTCGGTGGCCTTCACCGGCGCGCCGGTAAGCTGTGTGGGGCCTTCCACCACCGCAACCTTGCCGTCCACCTGAATGTTGGCCCCAAGGCGGATAAGCTCATCCACATAGCGGAAGCGGTTATCCCAAACGCCCTCGGTGACAATGCTTGTCCCCTCAGCCTGGGTGAGCATAGCGGTAATCTGGGGCTGCATGTCGGTGGGGAAACCGGGATGCGGCATGGTTTTTACATTTACCTTGGTCAGCGGGCCGCTGCGGGTAACCCGCACCGCGTCGTCGTATACCATGACCTCGGCCCCCGCCAGCTCCAGCTTGGCGGTTATGGATTCAAGATGTTTGGGAATAATATTCTTGACCAGCACGTCGCCGCCGGTGGCCGCAGCAGCCACCATATAGGTTCCAGCTTCAATCTGGTCGGGGATAATCGAGTAGCTTGCGCCGTGCATCATATCAACGCCGTAAATTTTAATTACGTCGGTGCCCGCGCCTCTTACGTCGGCCCCCATGGTGTTAAGAAAGTTGGCAAGGTCGACAATGTGCGGCTCCTTAGCGGCGTTTTCAATCACGGTCAGGCCGGTTGCACGAACAGCAGCCAGCATGATGTTGATGGTGGCGCCCACCGAGACCACATCAAAATAGATATGCGCGCCGGTGAGCTTTTCAGCCTGGGCGTTAATCATACCGCGGTCGATAGAAACCTGCGCACCCATGGCCTCAAAGCCCTTGATGTGCTGGTCGATGGGCCGTACGCCAAAATGGCAGCCACCCGGCATCGAAACACTGGCGCGGCTGCACCGCCCCAGCAAAGAACCCAAAAAGTAATAAGAAGCCCGCAAATACCGTGCCATCTCGTAGGGCACCGTCGGCTCGGTGAGGTTGGTGGTGTCAATCTCTACCGTGCGTTTGTTGAGCAGCTTGACCTCTGCGCCAAGCTCCCGGAGGATATGAAACAGGGCGGTTACATCGCTGATGTTGGGAATATTCTCTATCACACAGCGGCCGCGGGCCAAAATGGTAGCGGGGATGATGGCCACCACCGCATTTTTAGCACCGCTGATTTCCACCTCTCCGGCTAACCGGACCCCGCCTTTTATCAAAAATTTTTCCAAAGCGGCTTACCCCACTCTTCTGTTATTTATCAAAGCTTTGCCCATAAAAAGTGTGGGCAAAATACGTCCCAGTAATCATTTTCGGGGTGCTGTCTGGTCAAAAACGCACAAAAAGCATGGTCATTGGGGTTTTGCCACCATCTGACCTTCCCTTGATTTCTTGGTACAAGACTATTATATCACCCAATAAGGCAAATTAAAAGTGGAAAAGACTTTTGAGAGCAAAGTAAAATACGCTTTTTTTGTGATTTTTTTCAATTCAATTGTTTTGTATATTGCCCGGCGGGCGGCTGCCAGGGCGTTTCTTAAAACGGAAAACCGCCGGAAAATTTGCTGAAAACAAGTAGCTGCAAGGCCAAAAGCGCAGGAATACTTCATGTGTTCCGAGCATTTTGAACGCAGCAGATGCTGGTTTCAGTAGAATTTACCAAGAGTTTGGAGTTTTAAGAAAGCCCCTAAGCAAAAGAGCTGTTTGCGGCCCTGAAACCGGGAGCGCCGCCCCCGCGAAAGAGAAGCCGTAGGGGCGGATAGCATCTTCTCGCCTGCAAAAAACCACCCCGGCCTTCGGCCACCCCTCCAGGGAGGGGAATGGGGCGCGATAGCCACTCCTGCGGGGTTATGGGTGAGGGGCCGGTGTGGTGACATCGGCCCTTACAGGTATTGTGCTTCCCATAGCAAAATTCGCAGGCTCCGGGCGCTCCCTCAATCAGAGGGTGATGGCCGGGAGATGGGCGGTGATATCCTGCTGCATCCGCAGGGCCTCGCGCCGGGCGGCGGCGGCATAGTCGGCAGGATCGCAGCCCTCCTTCTTCCACGCGGTGAGGATAGCCCGGGAGGAGTTGACCACCGCGCCCAGACCGCGGCTGTCAAAGGCGCCCGCCACATCGGCCGCGCCGCCCCCCTGCGCGCCGTAGCCCGGCACCAGGAAGAATACATCCGGGAGCTGCGCCCGCAGCTCCTGCAGCTGCGCGGGATAGGTGGCTCCCACCACCGCCCCCACCGGGCCGTAGCCGTAGCGCCCAATCTGGCCCGCGCCCCACTGGCTGCAATATTCGCCCATGAGCGAGTAGACGGTGCGGCCGTCAATCATGCGGTCCTGCAACTGGCCGGAGGAAGGATTGGAGGTTTTTACCAAAGCAAAGATGCCCTTATCATACTTTTCGCACAGGGGCAGCAGCGGTTGTATGCCGTCTACCCCCAGATAGGCGCTGACGGTCAGCGCATCGCCGCCAAAGGGCTCCAGCTCGGCATCCTCCACCCGGCTGACCCCCAGATGGGCGTCGCCGTAGGCCTCCATGGTGCTGCCGATGTCGTTGCGCTTGCCGTCGGTGATGACAAACACCCCCTTGGATTTTGCATACTGTATTGTTTCATAAAGGGTGCGTACCCCTTGCCAGCCGTAGGCCTCATAGTAGGCCGCCTGCGGCTTAACGGCGGGTACGATATCGCAGAGAGCGTCTATCAGCCCCTTGTTGTACTCCAAAAAAGCGGCGGCGGCTCCCTCCAGGGTTTTGCCGTGGCGGTCATAGGCCGCGTCGCGGATATATTGCGGTACAAAATCCAGCTTGGGGTCGAGCCCCACCACGGTGGGGTTTTGGGTGCGGGCGATGGCTTCAATCAGTCTATCCAGTGACATAAAGGTACCTCCTGTAAGCATTGGTGTATCTGGGGGCATTTTAAGGCAACACCGCACAATTCACGGCTACCGCCTTAAAAAAACAGGCTGCGGTTTTCCCTACAGCCCGTTGACAGCGTTGATAATTCCATGAACAATATCGGCCGACGCGTTGCCAATGGCGCCTGCCAAAATAAATGCAGCCAATACAATTGCAGCGGCGATAATGAGCGCCCCGGTCAGGTTGGTCTGTTTCATGTCGGGTTCTCTCCTTCTAAAGCCTGTTGCAAAGGGCTGCGTCAGTTTTTTCAGCGGCTCTCATAGGTTGGCCGCCCGGCAAGAAAGGTGTAGCGCACCCGGCCGGTAAGGGTCATGCCCGCAAAGGGGGTGTTGCGCGAACGGGAATGCCGGGCCTCGGGCTCCACCACCCACTGGGCCGCAGGGTCAAAAACCACCACGTCGGCCCGGCTGCCTACGGCGAGGCTGCCGCCCTCCACCCCCAACAGGCGGGCGGGGCTTGCGCTCATTAGCTCGATGAGCCTTGGCAGGGTGATAACGCCCGGCTCCACCAATGCGGTGATGCAGGCCGCCAGCGAGGTTTCAAGGCCGATAACGCCGTTGGGGGCGCGGTCAAAGTCGGCTTTTTCCTCCGGGGTGTGGGGGGCGTGGTCGGTGGCGATGGCGTCGATGGTGCCATCCGCAATGCCCGCCAGCAGCGCCTCGACATCCTCCTGCTCACGCAGCGGGGGGTTCATGCGGTAGTTGGCATCCCGCCCCAGCAGGCTTTGGTGGGTCAGCAGCAGGTAGTGTGGTGCAGTTTCACAGGTGACCCGCACACCTCTGGCCTTGGCCTGCCGGATGAGTTCCACCGAGCCGGCGGTGCTCACATGGGCGATATGCAGCCTTGCGCCGGTTTCTTCGGCGAGGCGCAGCTCGCGGGCGGTGCTTTGATCCTCGCTGGCACGGTCGATGCCCGGCACCCCCAACTGTTGTGATACGCTGCCCTTATGCATGATGCCGCCTGCCACCAGACGCAAATCCTCACAGTGGCTGATAACCGGCAGACCGGCCTTGGCGGCTTCGGTCAGGGCTTGGGCCATCATATCGGGGCTTTCGACCGGGCGGCCGTCGTCGCTGACTGCCACCGCACCGGCAGCGCGCAACGCCGCGAAGTCGCAGAGAGTATCTCCCCGCAGCCCATAGGTGATGGCCGCCACAGGAAACACCCGCGCCTTGGCCGGCGCGGCCTTTTGCAGTATGTAGCTTACCGTTTCGGGGCTGTCGCAGGCGGGGCTGGTGTTGGGCATACAGGCCACGGCGGTAAAGCCGCCTGCGGCGGCGGCCTCGCAGCCGGTTAAGATATCCTCTTTGTGGGTTTGTCCGGGGTCGCGCAGGTGAACATGCATATCTATCAGCCCCGGGGCAGCACAAAGCCCCCCGGCCTCAACCACCTGCGCGCCGGGGTAATCTGCGGGGTCATAGCTGCCGCCCAAGGCAGCAACCACCCCGTCGGCAAGCAGCAGGTCGCCCCGCTGGTGCAGCCCGGCGGCAGGGTCGATAATCAGAGGGTTTTTGAGGATAACGGTCATAGCATTCTCCCTTTGGGGCGTCGTTTAGTCCTGCACATCGCAGATGACCACCTTGTCGCAGTCGTCCTGCGGAGTCAGGCGCAGCTTGATGGCCTCCGCCTTGGCGGTGGGCACATTGCGGCCGATGTAGTCGGCGCGGATGGGCAGCTCGCGGTGGCCCCGGTCAATGAGCACCGCCAGTTGGATGCTCCGGGGCCGCCCCCTGCTCATAATGGCGTCTATCGCCGCGCGGATGGTGCGCCCGGTATGCAGCACGTCGTCTACCAAAATCACCTTTTTGCCGGTGAAATCAAAATCCACACGGCTGCGGTCGGGCACAGGCTCGCCGCCCTTGCGGTCGTCCCGAAAGGGGGTGATATCCAGACTGCCCACCGCAAGGCTGCTGCCCTCCAGCTTATCGATGGCCTGAGCCATCCTTTGCGCCAGCACCGCCCCGCGGGTGAGCACCCCCAGCAGGCAGATATCCTGCACGCCCCGGTTGCGCTCAATAATCTCAAAGCAGATGCGGCGGATGGCAAGCTCCACCGCCTGCCCGTCCATAATACTGGTTTTTTCGATGAGCAAGGCTGACGCCCTCCTTACTGGAATGGGTTTGGCGGGTGCTATAAAAAGGATACACCCAATTGTTACGCAGAAACTCAGACTGTGACAAACCGTGCAAGACAAGGCGGCAAGTGCAGCAAATTAGGGAGCATATTTGATATATGTGACCGACATTTGCAAGCGCAGCCAACGCAGTAAGCGGAGCGGTTGCGCGGCTTTGTCACCAGTCTGGGCCTATTCTTCAAATACAGCGCCTCTCGACCCCGAAGTCACCTGCCGGGCATAGCGCGCCAGATAACCCTTCACCGTCTTTTTAGGCGGCTGCCATGTGGCCCTGCGGGCCTCCAGCTCGGCTTCATCCACCATCAGGTTGATGGAGCGTGCGGGAATATCAATCTGGATGATGTCGCCCTCGCGCACCAGCGCAATCACGCCGCCGGCCGCCGCTTCGGGGGAGATATGGCCGATGGCTGCGCCCCGGGTTGCGCCGGAGAAACGTCCGTCGGTGATAAGGGCCACCTGGCTATCCAGCCCGATGCCGGTGATGGCCGAGGTGGGGGTGAGCATCTCGCGCATGCCGGGGCCGCCCTTGGGGCCTTCGTAGCGGATGACCACCACATCTCCCGGCTGGATGCGCCCGCCGAGGATGGCGGCGGAGGCGTCCTCTTCACATTCAAAGACACGGGCGGGGCCGGTGTGCTGCATCATCTCGGGAGCAACCGCGCCCTGCTTGACCACGGCGCCCTCTTCGGCCAGATTGCCGAAGAGCACGGCGATGCCGCCGTCCTTGCGCACCGGGAGCTCGCCGGTGTGGATGACGGTGCCGTCGGGGGCGGGGGCGTTGGCGCAGCGTTCCCGCTGGGTGCCGCTCACCGTCAGGGCGTCGCCGTCAATCAGTCCGGCTTTCAGCAGCTCGGCCATGACGGCCTGTATGCCGCCGCAGGCGCCCAAATCCTCGATGAAGATTTCGCCCGCGGGGTTGAGCTTGCTGAGCTGCGGGGTGGTTTTGCTGATTTTATCGATGCCCGCAAGGTCGATGGGTACGCCGGCCTCATGGGCGATGGCGGTGAGATGCAGCACCGTGTTGGTGGAGCAGCCCAACGCCATATCGGTGCGCAGCGCGTTGGTAATGCCCTGCCGGTTGACGATATCCAGCACGCGGATATCATCACGCAGCAGCTCCATCACCCGTTCGCCCGCCTGCTTGGCAAGGCGGCGGCGGGCCGAGGCCACGGCGGGTATGGTTCCGTTGCCGGGCAGCGCAAGGCCGACCGCCTCGGTGAGGCAGTTCATCGAGTTGGCGGTATACATACCGGCGCAGCTTCCGCAGGTGGGGCAGGCGTTGTCCTCCATCTCTTTCATCTGGCTGTCGCTGAGCTCGCCCCGGGCGTGGCGGCCAACCGCCTCAAATACCTCGGAAAGCCCCAGACGGCTGCCCTCAAAGCGGCCTGCCATCATCGGGCCGCCGCTGACAAAAATCGAAGGCAGGTTCATGCGGCAGGCGGCCATCAACATGCCCGGCACCACCTTATCACAGTTGGGGATAAACACCGCGGCATCCAGCGGATGGGCGGTGAGCATCACCTCAATCGAGTCTGCAATCAGCTCGCGGGAGGCCAGCGAATATTTCATCCCCAGATGGTTCATCGAGATGCCGTCGCAAACCCCGATGGTCGAAAACTCAAAGGGCACGCCGCCGGCGTTGCGTATCCCTGCCTTGACCGCCTCCACAATCTCTTTCAGGTGCACATGGCCGGGAATGTATTCGCTGTAGGAGTTCACCACCGCCACAAAGGGGCGGGTCATCTCGGCGTCGGTGATGCCCAGCGCTTTCAGCAGTGAACGGTGGGGCAGCCGGGTTGGCCCGGCTTTTATAGTATCGCTTCTCATCATCATTTACTCCTCCCTGAGGCCCGCTGTGGGCCGATATGCCTGCCTGCGCCGCCGGCTGCCCGGCTGCTTACAGGCGTTTTAAACAGTTTATCCCCTGACGGATTTTTTGTCAACGGCAGGGAACACCACACTTGGTAAATGAAGTGGGGCTTCGGGCAGGCTAACGGGGTACAATCACCTGCTGGCTGAGGTCGCTTACAAAAATCCAACTGCCATCCACCATGCTGCAGATGAAATATTGGCTGCCATCCGAGCTAACCGCCGATACCCTGCCGCTGTGTTCGCCCTTTGCCAATTGCCCGGGATCATAGTGGCCGTATATCACGTAGCACTCTTTATCCCCCAGGCGCACTGCACCGGCAACCTTATGGTACACCTTATCCAGCGCGGCATCCGCTGCCTTTGCCAGCACATTTTCCAAAAGATACATACCCCCACCGTACATATTGCTTTTCACCCACAGATACCGGTCAAGGCGCTCACTTTGCTCCTCGGCTATGGCCAGTGCCTCCTCGGGGGAAATCCCCTGCAGGGGAGGGTCGGTTTCCGGGGTCCAGCTCATCTCTTCGGCGGTTGGGGGGAGCATTTTGCGCACAATAAAGGCGTGACGCTCCGCCTCGGCGGGCAGGTCGGCTCCAAAAACATAGTCGCAGGCCCTCTCAATCACCAACGACGACTGGTAAAACTGGGGTGGAAAGGGCTCCGGCGACCCGTCGCCCGAGGTTTTATAATAAACAGTAATGTTGTATGTAGGGCTGCCGTCGCTTTCAAAAAGGTACAGGTAGGCGTTACGGTGCTTTTCCATTAAAACCGCAACCTTTCCCGGCTTTCCCTGCCGGTAATCCTCCACCCATGCATCCAGCAGATGAACATTGTGCAGCGGCTGGGCAAAGCGGTTGTCCTCCACCATATTGTTGTCGCCATAAAGGGCGGTCAGCGAAGTAAAATTCGGCTCCTGCTGCTCGGAGGTGGAGGCGCTGCCGGAAACAGGCGCGCTTTCCGGCGCAGAAGACGGGCTCTCACCGGGGCTGCTTTCGGGTTGCGGCTGGGACTGCGCCGGGGCAAGGGAGCAGGCTGTTATGGTCAAAAGGGCTGCCAGAAGCAGCGGGAGCAATCTTCTCATGGTCACTTCCCCTTTCCATGCGGGTAAACGGTTAACCTGATTATAGCATCGGGCGCCTGAATTATCTATATATAAACAGGGACGGCATACGCCGTCCCTGTTCATAGATTAATTCTCTTTTGTGGGCTTCATGGTGGGGAAAAGCAGCACATCCCGAATCGAATAGCTGTCGGTAAGCAGCATCACCAGACGGTCGATGCCGATGCCAAGGCCGCCGGTGGGGGGCATACCGTACTCCAGCGCGGTGAGGAAGTCTTCATCCACGTCGCTGGCTTCTTCGTCACCCGCCGCTTTCAGGCTGGCCTGATGCTCAAAGCGCCCACGCTGGTCCACAGGGTCGTTGAGCTCTGAGAAGGCGTTGGCGTGCTCGCGGCCCAAAATGAACAGCTCAAACCGCTCGGTGTAATCGGGGTCGTTGGGCTTGCGCTTGGCAAGGGGAGAAATCTCCACCGGGTGGTCGGTGACAAAGGTGGGCTGCACAAGGTGCTCCTCCACATAATGCTCAAAGAACAGGTTGAGGATATCCCCTTTGCCGTGGCGGGTTTCAAACTGGATGTGATGCTCCTTGGCAACCGCCCGGGCTTCTTCCAATGTGTGGATGGCGGCAAAATCCACCCCGGCGTGCTCCTTGACCAGCTCCAGCATGCTGGCCCGGACAAAGGGCTTCTCCAGGTCAATCTCCAGCCCGTTGTAGCTGACCACCGCGCTGCCCAGCACCTTGCGGGCCACGGTGCGAATCATATCCTCGGTGAGGTCCATCATACCGTGGTAGTCGGTGTAGGCCTCATAGAGCTCCAGCAGGGTGAACTCGGGGTTGTGGCGCACCGACATGCCCTCGTTGCGAAACACCCGGCCAATCTCGTAAACCCGGTCGAAGCCGCCCACGATGAGCCGCTTGAGGTGCAGCTCCAGCGCGATGCGCAGGTACATATCGATATCCAGCGTGTTGTGGTGGGTGATGAACGGCCGGGCCGAAGCGCCTCCCGCGAGGGTGTGCAGCACCGGGGTTTCCACCTCGAGATAGCCCCTGTTATCCAGATAGCTGCGTATCTCGCGGATGATGCCGGAGCGCTTGACAAAAGAGTCCTTCACCTCGGGGTTGACAATCAAATCCACATACCGCTGGCGGTAACGCAGCTCGGTATCCTTAAGGCCATGCCACTTTTCGGGCAGGGGCAGCAACGATTTGCTCAGCAGGGTGGCGGCGGTGGTTTTAATCGAAATCTCGCCCCTGCGGGTGCGGAATACCTCGCCCTCCACGCCGACAATATCGCCGATATCCCAGTCGGACATGGCTGCGTAGGCTTCCTCGCCCAGCACATCCTGCTTGATATAGAGCTGGATTTTACCGGCGCTGTCCCGCAGATCCATAAAGGTGGCTTTGCCCATATCGCGCCAGCTGACAATACGGCCCGCAAGGCGCACCGTTTTGCCCTCCATCGTTTCAAACTGCTCAACGCACTGCGCCGCGGTGGCGGTGCGGTCATAGACGGTAATGGCAAAGGGGTCTTTGCCCTCGCCCTTAAGCTTGTCCAGCCTATCCCGTCTTATCTGGAGCAGCTCTGAAAGCTCGGGCTCGGCCTGTGCCTGCTGCTCGTTTTTTGTGTTGTCAGACATTTTTTTGTCCCCCTCTGTAAGTTCACAAACCTGCTTTAACGCTTAGCGCAGTTGTGCCCGCTGATTAAGGCGGGCACAGTTCTGTTATCGCATGCTGTCAAGCTGCAGTTAAAAACCTGCCGCATCAGGTGCGGCCGGGGGCGGTGCCCCCGCAGCTTGTGTAAGCGAAGCAGTATTATCTGCCTATCGAAAGCACCTTCATCTTAAAGGTACCCGCCGGCGCCTTGACCTCTACCTCGTCCCCTACCCTATGGCCCAGCAGCGCCCGGCCTACAGGGGATTCGTCGGTAATGGTGTTCATTGAATGGTTGGATTCCACCGAGCTGACAATGCGGTATTCCATCTCTTCCTCAAAGTCGAGGTCGAGAATCGTCACGGTGCAGCCTACCGCCACCACATCCTTGGGCAGCTTCTCTTTGTCAACAATTTTGACCGCCTTGAGCTGTTCTTCCAGCAGAAGAATCCTTGCCTCAACAATGGCCTGTTCGTTTTTTGCTTCATCATATTCGCTGTTTTCAGAAAGGTCGCCGAAGCCCCTCGCTGTTTTAATTTTTTCAGAAATATCCTTGCGTTTTACCGTCTTGAGCTCTTCCAGCTCTCTTTTTAGCTCGATGAAGCCTTCTTCTGTCATAAGTATTCCCTGTGTCACGTCGTACGCTCCCTTCAGAGATATGCTGTAATAGTGGTATGCGCCTGCAACTGAAAGCCATTGGCTTGTGACCTGCCGCTTTTTATGTGGCAACGGGCAAAGCCCGCACCGATACCGTATCCTGCCTGCTGCCTGCGGCAGCCGACCGTTGCCGGGAAAACCGCCCCCGCAAGGCAATATTATAATAAGTCCCCTTGGACTAAAAATACAGGCAAAAAAAGAAAATTTGGGGCCGGTGCCGCCCAATGAGGGAGGATTGCCGCCCGCCCCGCCATACAGAAATGCCGCACCTTGCAGAAAACTATCTGAGCCGGCAGCCCAGATAGCAAAACAGCATCGGTGTGTTTATCATATTCTAATACGCTTAAAACAAAGAGGTGTTTTGAACGTTTTCGCGGTGGCGGCGCCACCGCCCCGCCGCCTTGCGCCGGGTTTTGGGGGCCGGGCGAAGCCTGCCCTCTTTAAACAGAAAATAGTATAAACGGGCAATCATCTTGCCCGTTGAAAACCGCCACGGGCTGTTCGGCATCTGCGTAGAAAAAGCAAACCTGCCATACAATAAGCCCTGATTCAATAGTGACCGAGCAGGCACAGGCGGCTGATTGATGCCAGCCGGGCGGCCCGCCCTTTGCGGATAAAAGACAGTGTCCCGTATCCAATAGTCAATATTATAGTAAACTAACCTGCTTGTGTCAAGCACAATTGTTGCCCGCTTTGCAGCAGGCCGCGCACTCAGATACAAAACAGGCTCCGGGCTCGTTCATCCATCAGCCGGGCAATTTCATCTGCCGGGGCTGCTCTCCCGCCGATGCGGCAGCTTTCCGCAGCAAGGCCGCCCAGCTCACGCTGCCGCCCCAGCTCGTAAAGGGCTGCCAAAAAATAGGTGGGGTTCATCCCCGGCGGCAACTGGCGCAGCACCGCTTCGTCGGCGCAGCAGGCCAGATGGCTCACCTGCACCCCGCCGCAGCCCGCCGGTTCGCCCGCCGTGGCCACCGGGCAGTCCCGGGGCAGCTTACAATCGGAGCTTTGGCCGGGGCTGAGCACCAGAATGCAGTCCTCCAGCGAGGCGGCACTATCATACACCAGCACCGCAACGCCGTAATACTCCATCATTTGGCGGCAAAACACCTCGTAGCGCCCCGGCGATCGTGTAAAAACCTTGACTGTTGTAAAATGCTTTACCAGCTCCAGCACCAGCTTTTGGTGCTGCCCGGCGGGGTCAACCAGCCCCACCATGCGCTGGTAAAGCTCGATATGCGAATCCTCAACCGCCCGGTTGACGGTGTTGACCAGCAGGCGCAGCGAAAATTCACCCGGCAAAAAGCGCTTTATAAACGCGTCTTCCGGAATCGCCAGCGAAGGGTCAATCACCAGCCGGGTGCGGTGGCGGCCCGCCAGCCGGGAAATCTCTTCCCAGTTAATCCCCCGGTGAGTTTGAAAGCTTTTAATCAGCCAAAACCCGCACGACCCCGCCTGATGCCTGGTGACCTGCGCCCGGCGTCCCTTTATTCTGTCCAAAAGCGCCCCTGCAATTCCTCTGCGTTTATCCTTTACTACTGCCGCAGCCGCAAACATCCTTGATACCTCCGTCCCTGTGCAACCTGCCCTTGTTTCAGGCGGCTGGTTCTCAAGGGGTCTTGGCCCCTTTCGCAGCGCCCTGCATCATCTTATGCGTGCCCCGGTACAAAAAGACCAAGCCGTTTGGGCGGCGCGGGGGTACAAAACAGCCGGGCGGCAGGGCTTTCGCCCAGCCACCCGGCGGATGTTTTTATTTGCTTTTGATGCGGCATTGCCTGCCCTGCTTCCCCTACTGCTGCGGGGAATCCTCTTCGGGCGGCTGGGCCGCGTCGGCCTCGGCCGGCTCCTCCGGCTGGGGCGCGGGGGCCTCCTGCGGCTGAGGCTGCTCCTCCGGCTGGCCCTCTGCGGGCCTGGTCAGCGGCTTGATGGGCTCCTTAGCCTCGATGGGCTCGCCCTTCATCAGCTTTACAAAGTCCTCGCCGTCCATCTTCTCATGCTCCAGCAGGTAGGCTGCAAGCTCGTGCAGCTTTTCCATATTCTCCTGCAAAATCTCCTCCGCACGGTCAAAGGCGTCCTCCACCATATTGCGGATTTCGGCGTCGATTTCGGCGGCGACCTTTTCGGAGTAGTTGCGGGTGTGGCCCAGGTCGCGGCCCAAAAAGACCTCGTTCTGGTCCTGCCCGTAAACGATGGGGCCAAGCTTATCGCTAAAGCCGTAGCGGGTCACCATGCTTCTGGCGGTGGCGGTGGCGCGCTCAATGTCGTTGGAAGCACCGGTGGAGATATCGTCCAGCGTCAGCTTCTCGGCGGTACGGCCGCCCAGCAGCACCACAATGTCTTCCCACATTTCGCCCTTGGTGCGGAAGGTTTTTTCACCCTCGGGCAGCGAGAGGGTAAAGCCACCCGCCCAGCCTCTGGGGATGATGGAGATTTGATGCACCTTATCCTGCGTGGGGCAAAAGTAGGTGACGATGGCGTGGCCCGCCTCGTGATATGCGGTGAGCTTGCGGTTTTTCTCGTTGACGGCGTGGGAGCGTTTTTCGGGGCCAACCAGCACCTTGATGGTGGCTTCCTCGATTTCGGCCATGGTGATGGCCTTGTAGCCCTTGCGCCCCGCCAGCAGCGCCGCCTCGTTGAGCAGGTTTTCAAGATCTGCCCCGGTAAAACCGGCGGTGGATTTGGCGATGGTTTTTAGCTGAACATCCGGCCCGATGGGCTTGTTGCGGGCATGCACCTTGAGTATCTCTTCGCGCCCCTTGATGTCGGGGTAGTTCACCACAATGTGACGGTCAAAACGGCCGGGACGCAGCAGCGCAGGGTCCAGAATATCCTTGCGGTTGGTGGCGGCGATGACGATGACCCCCGAGTTGGAGCCGAAGCCGTCCATCTCGACCAGCAACTGGTTGAGGGTCTGCTCACGCTCGTCGTGCCCGCCGCCCAGACCGGCGCCTCTGTGGCGGCCCACAGCGTCGATTTCGTCGATAAAGATGATGCTGGGCGCAGACTTTTTGGCCTGCTCAAACAGGTCGCGGACACGGGAAGCGCCCACGCCTACAAACATTTCCACAAAATCCGAACCCGAGATGGAGAAGAAGGGTGCTCCCGCTTCACCGGCCACCGCTTTGGCCAGCAGGGTCTTACCGGTACCGGGAGGGCCCATCAGCAGCACGCCTTTGGGGATTCTAGCCCCAAGGTCGTTAAACCGCTTGGGGCTGCGCAAAAACTGCACCACCTCTATCAGCTCTTCTTTTTCTTCGTCAGCCCCGGCCACGTCGTCAAAGGTCACCTTGTTATGCTCATCCGGGCCGCGGGATTTTGCCTTGGCAAAGCTCATGACATTGCCGCCGCCCCGGGTCTGGCGCAGCATGACAAACCAGAACACACCCAGCACGCCAACCAGCAGCAGAGTGGGCAGCAGGGTCATCCACCAGGGTTGCTCCTGAGGACGGATATACTTCTGCGCAATGCTATCGGGCGTTTCAAGGTTTTTTTGCAGAACCAAATCGTGGGTATCCTGCACAAACAGGCCCACGTTTGGCACCTTATAGATGACTGGCTTCTGGGTTTCGTCCCGCAGGGTCAGCACAAGCTCGCCTGTACCAAAATCAAGGGAGTATTCTTTCACCTCGTCATCATAAAAATATTGAATTACCTGATTGTAGTTGAGGGAGGCGTCGGTGGTGGCCTCGTTGAAAAGCATGGTCGCCGACATCATCAGCGCAACAAACACCACAAGGTAGATCAGAAACCCTCTTGACTTTTTAGGCACCAATAGCTTCACTTCCTGTCTTAAAAATATTATATGGGCCAAAGGCCGGGTAATTATACCGGGCTGCGGCTAAAAACCTGCGCTTTTTGCCGCCCTTATCAGGGGCGGCGGCTGGCGCGGCCGGGGTCAGGTTTTGCCCGGATCTTTGGCGCGGCGGCAATCAAGGATTGCCGAATAAAAAGCGTGAGATGCGATGTACCGCAAGGGCCGGTTATTCACTGTAAACCGAAGGCTTTAAAACCCCTACAAAGGGCAGGTTGCGGTATTTTTCGTCGTAGTCAAGGCCGTAGCCCACCACAAACTCGTCGGGGATGATGAAGCCCACATAGTCGGGGTAGATATCCACCTGACGGCGGTCGGGCTTATCCAGCAGGGTGGCGATGCTGATGCTTTTGGGGTTGCGCTCTCTGAGGATGCCCCGCAGGTAGTTCAGGGTCATGCCGCTGTCAAGGATATCCTCCACCACCAGCACGTCGTAGCCCTGAAGAGGTATCTCGAGGTCTTTGAGGATGCGCACCACACCGGAGGTTTTGACCCCCGCCCCATAGCTTGAAACCGCCATAAAGTCGATGCGGGTGGGGATGGTTATCTGACGCATCAGGTCGGCCATAAAGACCACCGAGCCCTTGAGTACGCTGACCAGCAGCAGGTTTTTGCCTGCAAAGTCACGGCTGATTTGCGCGCCCAGCTCCGCAATCTTGTCGGCGAGCTGTTGTTCGCTGATGAGTATTTCCTTGATATCCTGGTTCATTGTTGTTCCTCCGGCTATGACTATATTCTGATTTATATTTTCCCCGGTTTTCTCCCCCGCCCTGGCGGAAGAAAAAACCACGCATCTACCCTTGGGTTGGCGAGCCCTGCGGCAACAGCTCGATGGTAATCCGGTTTTGGGTGCCGGGGCCGACAGCAGCGTGGGCCGAAGCTCCCAGCCCCTCAACCCAGAGCACCCGCTCCCCGTCAGCCAGCACCAGCGCCCGGCTGCGGTCATGAGGAGGAATGCCCGCCTCTTGAAACAGCTTTTTCAGGGTTTTGGTGCAGCCCCGCCCCGGTAGAGCAAAGCGGTCGCCCTCTTTTTTCAGTCTGAATAAAGGCATATCTGATATTTTAGCATAATCTAACGAATTTTTTAAGGGGCAATTGTGAATTTTTTGGGAACTACCGGGTAAAAAAGGGCTGTTTTGCAGCCGCAGCAGCTTTTCCCCTGCCTGCACCGTCAGACTTTGCCCCGGCAAAGGCAGCTTAACCGGCTGCTCAAAGCAGGCGGGAGGCACAGCAGGCGGCTGGGCGCGGCATACCCCAAGCTCGGCGGCGGTGCTGTAGAGGTAGCGCCCCCGGGTCAGCTCCAAGCGGCCGGTGCCGGCGGCTATCAGGCCCTCGGCCAGCTCGGCCAGCCTCGCCGAAGGCTCGGCCCCGGCCTGCCCAAAGAGCAGCAGCAGCACCCTGCTGCGGATAGCCGGGTGCAGGGCCAGATATCTCTCGCGGCTCAGGCCGCCCCCTTGCAGCAGCAGTTGCTCATAAGCCTGCGCTGCGGCCGTTTGCAGGTAGTCGTTATCCTGCCCCAAACGGGCGTACAGCCCCGCAAAGGCCCGGTGGGCGGCGGGGTTTATCTCATACAACCGGGGTACCACATGGTGGCGTATCAGGTTGCGGGTGTGGTCGTCGGTGAGGTTGGTGGAGTCGGTGATATAGGCAAGGCCGTTTTCACGGCAGTAGGCCTCCACCTGCCCACGGGTACAGCCGATGAGGGGGCGGATGATGTTGCCCCGCACGGCGGGTATGCCGCACAGGCCCCCGAGGCCGGTGCCCCTCGCCAGATGAAAGAGGGTGGTTTCGATGCTGTCCGAGAGGGTGTGGGCGGTGGCGATTTTGCCCCCTGGCCCCGCCACCTGCTCAAAAAAGCGGTAGCGCGCCTCGCGTGCGGCCAGCTCTACCGAGCAGCCCTGCTCCGCCGCAAGGGCCGCGGCGTCGATGGTCAGCACCCGGCACTCCACCCCGCGGCGGTCACAAAAATCCTGCACAAAGGCCTGGTCGCGGTCGCTCTCGGCCCCGCGCAGCCGGTGGTTGATGTGGCAGGCCACCAGCGCAAGCTGACGGTGGGCGGCAATATCCAGCAAAAAAGCAAGCAGGGCGATAGAGTCCGCGCCGCCGGAAACCCCAACGGCCACCCTGTCGCCTGACCTGAGCATCTGATGCTCCTCTATGGTTTTTTGCGCTCTATCCTTCATCTCTGAAAAGCTCCAGACTCTTAAAACGGGTGTACTGGCCGTCCCATGCAAGGTTGACGGTGCCAACCTCGCCGTGGCGGTTTTTGGCGATGATACATTCGGCGACGTCGTTTTCGGCGTTGTCGCGGTTGTAGTAGGCGTCGCGGTAAAGGAACAGCACGATGTCGGCGTCCTGCTCGATAGAGCCGGATTCACGCAGGTCGGCCAGCATCGGCCGGTGGTCGCTGCGGGAGTCGGGCCCACGGGTCAGCTGCGAGAGGGTGAGCACAGGCACATCCAGCTCCTTGGCAAGGCCCTTGAGGGAACGGGTGATTTCAGAAACCTCCTGTACCCGGTTTTCGCTGCGCCGTCCGGTGGTCATCAGCTGGAGGTAGTCGATTACCACCAGCCCCAGACCCCGCAGCCGCCGCAGCTTGCCCTTCATCTCGGCCACCGTAATGCCGGGGGTGTCGTCGATATAAAGCGGCGCGCTGGAGATGTACTGTGAGGTTTCGGCCAGACGGGCCCAATCCTCCGGTTTGAGGTTGCCGGTGCGCAGCAGCTGGCTGTGGATGGGGGTTTCAGAGGCGAGCACGCGGTTGACCAGCTGCTCGCTGCTCATTTCGAGAGAAAAGACCGCCACCGTTTTGCCCGCGCGCAGCGCCACGTTGGAGGCGATGTTCAGCGCAAAGGCGGTTTTGCCCATGGCAGGACGGGCGGCCAGCAAAATCAGGTCGGATTTATTCAGCCCGGTCAGCATGGCGTCCAGCCCCGAAAAACCGGTGGGCACCCCCAGATAGTTTTTACGGTCCTCGCTGCTGAGCTTTTGCAGCCGGTCGTAGGACTCCATCAAAACCCGGTCGACCCGCACAAGGCCGCTGCCCTGGCGGCCCTGCCTGATTTCAAAGATGCGCTGCTCGGCCGATTCGATAAGCATCTGGGCGTCGGCCTGCGCCTCGGACGCGTTTTCTACAATCTCGCGCCCTGCCCCGATGAGGCTGCGCAGATAGTGTTTTTCCTGCACGATGCGGGCATAGGCCGCCACGTTGGAGGTGGTGGGCACAATCTGCGCCAGCTGGGTCAGGTAGACCCGGCAGTCCTCCGGCGTGGGGAAGATGCCCTCGCGCCGCACCATATCCAGCACCGTCACAAGGTCGATAGACTGGGCGGCGGTGAACATCCGCAGCATCACCGCAAAAAGCTCCTGATGCTGGCGGCGGTAAAAGCTTTCGGGGCGCAGATATTCCAGCACGTCTGAGATGCAGTCGGGGTTGATGATAATCGCCCCCAGCACCGACTGCTCGGCCTCAAGGCTGAAAGGCAGCGGCTGGCTGTAGGCGTCGGTGTATTCGGCGTTGGTTTTTAAAGCGTCCATCTGTTCACCCCCGGGATAGAAATAAGCTGCAGGGGCAACGTTTTGCCGCCCGCCTGAAGTCTTGGTTTACCGCTGGCTTCGGGCGAGCAAAGCTCGCCCCTACGATATATTTTATTGTGTCACATGTGTAGGGGCGACCTGCGGTCGCCCGCAGGAAACCGCCCCGCCCATTCAAGGCGCGGGCCGGGATAATGGAAAACCATCCGCCGCCGGGCGCCGAAAAATTGGGCAAGACGAGGAAGCAAGCGCCGCAAGCGCGGGAGCATACTTTGTGTATGTGACCGAGCCTTGCAAGCGCGGCTGACGATGCAGGTAAAACAACAGTGTTGTTTTACGGTTGCGCAATTTATCGGATGAACGGCCTATTCTTCGCCGACTAAGACATATATCTTGGCCGCAATCCCCGCATACAGCTTCACCTCGGCGTCAAAGGTGCCGAAGCCTTTGATGTCGCCCACGGCAATTTTGCGCTTGTCAATCTCAATGCCCAGCTCTTTTTTAAGCTGCTCGGCAATTTCTTTCGCGGTAACCGAGCCAAAGAGCTTGCCGCCCGCACCGGCCTTGGCGGTCAGCTTGACCGTTTTGCCCTCCAGCGCTTTTGCGGCGTCGGCGGCTTCCTGCCGCTCCACCTCCTGCTGGTGCTTGGCCGCGGCCTCCTTGGCCTTGAGCTCGCCGACGGCCTGCGCGGTTGCGGGCATGGCAAGCCCCTTTTTAATCAGAAAGTTGTTGGCATAGCCGTCGGCCACATTTACCAACTGGCCCTTTTTGCCGGTTCCTTTAACATCCTCTTTGAGTATCACTTGCATATCGTTGACCTCCCTTATGAGCAAGGCAGCCTGGGGGCCGCCTGATAATCCTGTATGTCTGTTTTGTGGTTGCATGTTTTATCAAATGGCTGAGCGCTGCCCTTACGCCGCTTACAGCAGGCGCCGAGCAAAACGACTTCAGCCTTTTGCGGCTGCGTGGTTTATCGGATGCCTGAGAAGCTATTGCTCCGCCTTCTTCTGCTCTTCCATATAGCTATCGATGGCAGCCAGCAGGGCCTTGCGGGCTTCGTCCATGGTTTTGCCGCTTAGCTGCGCGCCCGCCATGGTGTGGTGGCCGCCGCCGCCCAGCTTTTCCATGATAATCTGCACGTTGATTGCCCCCATCGAGCGGCCGGAGAAACAAACCTGCTCATCCAGCTCGTACATAACGAAGGAGGCGTCCACCCCGCTGATGCCCAGCAGCTCGTCGGCCGCCTGTGGGGCGGCGATGCGCATATCGGCATTGCTGCTGGTGCTAAAGGCGATGGCGCAGCGGCGGTAAACCTCGGCCGAGGCAATCAGCCTGCTTTTCTGCTGGTAGCTTTCCATGCTGGAGGCGAACAGCTGGCGCACCTTGACGGTATCGGCGCCCATCCGGCGCAGGTAGGCGGCAGCCTCAAAGGTGCGCACCCCGGTGCGGATGGTGAAGTTCTTGGTATCCAGCATGACGCCCGCCATCAGCGCGTCGGCCTCCACGTGGGTGATGCGGTTGCCGTCGCCCAGATACTGGGTCAGCTCGGCCACCATCTCGGAGGCGGAGGAGGCGTAGGGCTCGTGGTAAAAGATGATGGCGTTATCGATATGGTCCACCATCTTGCGGTGATGGTCGATGACCACCACGTTCTGGCAGGCCTGATAAATTTCCTGGGATTCCAAAAAGCTTTCGATGTGGGTATCCACCACAATGAGCAGCGTTTTTCTGGTGATAATCTCAAGGGCCGCCTCGGGGGTGAGGATTTTGCCCACATACCCATTCTCCATGGCGGTTTGGTAGAGGGTTTTGGCAAGGCTTTTGTCGGGGCGCAGCGCGATGACCGCCGGTTTGCCCAGCATCTCCACCGATTTCTGCATCCCAATGGCGGCGCCAAGGCTATCCAGATCGCCAAAGCGGTGGCCCATGATAATCACATTGTCGCTGTTTTGCACCACCTCGGCCAAGGCGTTGGCAACGATGCGGGTACGCACCTTGTTGCGCTTTTCTATCGCCTTTGCAACGCCGCCGTAAAACTCGTATCCGGCCTTGGTTTTTATCGCCGCCTGGTCGCCGCCCCGGCCCAGCGCCATATCCAGCGACTGGGTGGCCATGGTTTGAATCTCCCGCAGGGTTTTGGCTTCACGCCCCACACCAATCGAGATGGTGGGCGACATGCGGGTTTCCTGCTCGATGGCCCGGATGGTATCCAGTATGGGGAACCGCCCGGCGATAATCTCGCGCATATAGCGCTCCTCGATGAGCGCCAGATAACGGTCCTTGTTGAGCTTGGTCACAAGGCCGTTGTTTTCATCCACAAAGCTTTCAATGGCTTCTTCAATCTTGCCCATCACCATGCCGCGCTCGTTTTCCTTGGCGCCCTGAAACAGCTCGTCATAGTTATCCACCAGCATCAGCAGCATGGTAAGGCGGGATTCAAAGTACTCGTTGGTACAAACCTTGTAGTCGTGGTCGTCGATGAAATAGACGATATACATCGACTCTTTGCCGCGGTCGGCCCGCACCACATAGACGGTGAACATCCTGCCCCGGAACTCCACGCTGTAGCCCTCCTCGGGGCAGACCGCATCCAGCGGCACGTCGGGGATAATGTCGTCTATGTATTGGCCGAACTGCCCCTCCTGCCCCAGCACACGGTCGCGGCAGAGGGTGTTATACCATACAATCTCTTTGCTGCTGCGGGCCACCATCACCGGAATGGGGAACTCGGTCAGGGCGTTGCTCTGCACATCCAGAACCATATCGCCCAGCTGCTGGGCAAAGGCGGCTATCTCTTTGTTGATAAACCGCAGCTTGATCATCATATAAAAAAAGGCGATGCCCCACAACCCCGCCGAAACCGCAAAGATGCGCGGGTCGCCAAACGCGCTGAGCACCACAACCGCCGCGCTCACCGCCAGCAATACCACAAACACCGGCTTAAACAGAATGACCCTGCTTTTCACAGGTCAGGACACCCCCTTATGTCAATATTCAGATAATAAGGCGGGGCAGGCCGCTACCCGCCCTGCCGCAATATCGCAATATATTTTTTAGTATAGCATAATTTTCTTTCGGGTGAAACAGCAAAGCTGAAGTTGGCGGTACAATTGGGCTTTTTTGCCTGCCGGTTATCCTGCAAAGGGCGGCCACAGGCCGCCCTGAGGGCGTCAAATAATTGACACCCTTCACAAGGGGGACTTCGTGTCCTGTGCAAAACCTGCGGGTTTTGCGTCCAGCCGTCCCCCTCGTGAACACCCCCAAGCAAAACTGCCCGCTCACCGCGGACAGTTTTATAGGAATCGCTTCGGCGGCACATGTCCGCCTACGCGATGCATTTTGCGTGCCCTCTTTTTTGACAGGCCGCTCTCTCAGTATATTGCGTAAGCACCGTGTTCCCCGTAAGGTCTTGTTTACACTTCCTGTATCACCGGCAGTATCATGGGGCGGCGCTTGGTGCGGCTGTACAAAAAGTCGCTCAAATCGTCCCTTACCTTCTGCTTGATGGTGCTCCAGTCGCGGGCGCCGTTTTGCTGGCAGCGCTCAACCGCGCTGCGGGCAATGTCGCGGGCCTCGTTCATCATGACCTCAGACTCCCGCACATAGACAAAGCCTCTGGATACCAAATCCGGCCCGGCCAGCAGCTCGCCGCTGGAGGCGTCCATCGCCATGACCACCACAATCAGGCCGTCTTCGGCCAGATGCTTGCGGTCGCGCAGCACAATGCTGCCCACGTCGCCCACCCCGAGGCCATCCACCATCACCCGGCCTGCGGGTACGTTGCCGGTGAAGCTCATGGTTTCGCCGTCGGTTTCCAGCACGCGGCCGATGTCGCTGATAAAGATGTTTTTGGGGTTCATGCCCATCGAACGGGCAAGGTCGCCGTGCTTTTTCAGGTGCTTGTATTCACCGTGCACCGGCACAAAGAATTTCGGCCTGGTCAGCCCCAGCATCAGCCGCAGCTCATCCTGACAGGCGTGGCCCGAAACATGCACCTCGTACATTTTTTCATAGATGACCTCGGCCCCCAGCTTCATCAGGTCGTTGACCACCCGGCCCACTGTTTTTTCGTTGCCGGGGATAGGGGTAGCCGAGATGATGATATAGTCGTTGGGGGTGACCTGCAGCTTGCGGTGGTCGCTGCGGGCCATGCGGGTCAGGGCGCTCATCGGCTCGCCCTGGCTGCCGGTGGTGATGACCACCACCTTTTCGTCGGGGTAGCGGCCCAGCATATCCAGCTCGACGAGGGTGCCTTCCTTCACGGTGAGGTACTCAAGCTCGATGGCCTTGGCCACCACGTTTTCCATGCTGCGGCCCGAAACCGCCACCTTGCGCCCATCCTTGACCGCAGCGTCGATAATCTGCTGCACCCGGTGGATGTTGCTGGCGAAGGTCGCGATGATAATCCGCCTGCCGACGGCGCTTTTGAACAGCTTGTCGAAGGACTCGCCCACCGTGCGCTCGCTCATGGTGCTGCCGGGGCGCTCGGCGTTGGTGGAATCGGCCAGCAGCGCCAAAACGCCGTTGCTGCCCAGCTCGCCAAAACGGGCGAGGTCGATGATATCCCCTTCGATGGGGGTGTAGTCGATTTTGAAGTCGCCGGTTTGAATCACCACACCGGCGGGGGCGTGGATGGCCACGGCGCAGGAGTCGGGTATCGAGTGGTTAACCCGGATGAACTCAACCTCCATGCAGCCCATTTTGACCCTGTCGCGGGGCGAAACCACGTTGAGGTTGACCCGCCCCAGCAGGCCGTGCTCCTTGAGCTTGCCTTCTATCAGGCCGATGGTGAGCCTTGTGCCATACACCGGCACCTTGAGGCTCTTGAGCAGGTAGGGCAGCGAACCGATATGGTCCTCATGACCGTGGGTGATGACGACCCCCCGCAGCCTGTCGCGGTTGCGCTCAAGGTAGGTGAAGTCGGGGATGACCAAATCCACCCCCAGCAAATCCTCGTCGGGGAAAGCCAGACCGCAGTCGACAATGAACATATCGTTGCCGCACTCATAGACGGTCAGGTTTTTGCCGATTTCGCCAAGCCCGCCCAGCGAGATAATCTTCAGCGCGGGCTTTTTGGCGTCCTTTGCCCCCTTGGAAGAGCGGCGGCCTCGGCGCCTTGGCGTGGCCTTGCCTGCTGCTTTTTCCTCGGTGGCCGGGGCTGCCG